>JAFMSA010000450.1 GCA_017353855.1 Alphaproteobacteria bacterium | reverse complement strand
GCGACGATGCCGAGATAAATGCCGGTGAACTTACGGAAATTCGCATCCGAGTGCGCGTGCGCGGCGTCGTGCTCCTCCCCATGTATCTTTTCGGCGATCTCGCTCGCTTCCACGCAGCTCTCCTGATTCCGGTGAGTGCCCTCCTCAGGCCGCCGGCTTGCCCAGCGCTGCCTTGTAAGCCCGCACCGCCTCGCCAAACCCCGTGACGAGGGCGTCAGCGGTCAGTTCGTGACCGATCGAGGCTTCAGCGACCGCAGGCATGGCTGCGACGAGCGCAGGCAGATTGTGCAGGTTGAGGTCGTGCCCGATGTTGACAACGAGCCCCAACTCGGCGGCGCGGCTTGCCGTGTCCGCGCAGGCGCGCAGCGATGCGGCGTGATCACCCCGGCGGCAGGCGGCGGCGTAGGAGCCCGTGTAGATCTCGACGCCGTCGGCCCCGGTGCTGTGCACGGGTGCCACCGCGGCGGGGTCGGGATCGATGAACAGGATGATGCGGCAGCCGAGCGGCTTGAGCTCGTTGAGCGCGGCGTCGATAACGCGACGCTGCGCGGCGTCGAGCTTCCAGCCTTCCTCGGACGTGAAGGCCTCGGGGCTGTCCGGTACCAGCGTGCACTGCTGCGGCCTTGCCTCGGTGGTGATGTCGAGGAACCGGCGGTCCGGATAGCCTTCGAGGTTGAGTTCGAACCCCGGTTGCCACGGCCGCATCAGTTCGGCCAGGCCGAAGACGTCGTCGCGGCGGATATGCCGCTCGTCCGGCCGGGGGTGCGCCGTCAGCCCGTCGGCACCGGCGTCATGCGCGATCCGGCCAAAGCGGAGCACATCCGGTACGCCGGTGCGCCGCGAGTTGCGCAGCAAAGCGACCTTGTTGAGGTTGACGCTGAGCCGGGCCATCGAGCCTATTCCGCAGCCACTGCGGCCCCCTGCCGTTCCGAGGCGGTCTCGAAGAACCGCCGGCCTGTCGCGCGCTGGTTTTCATAGATCGAGCCTTGGTGCTCGGCGGGCGGCAGCGGCAGGCGGACGGGAACCGGAGCGAGGCGCGGAGCCCGGGTGGGCTCGCCCGTGAGCAGCAGCTCGTCGAATTTCTCAATCCCGCCGGCGAAGCCGAGCAGCGGCCAGGCATCGGCGGCGCGGTACTGGAACAGCAGCAGACGCCGCTCCCGGCCGGAGAAGTTGGTCGCCGACCCGTGCACCGCGCGCACGTGATGCACGGTGACTGAGCCAGCCTTGCCGAGACACGGCACCGCGCGGGAGAAGTCGAGGTCGCAATTACCGGGGTCGATCGCGCCGCAGAATCGCCCGTCCGCGCCGTGATGGTCGTAGATCGGGCCGAGATGGCTGCCCGGGACCACCATCATCGGGCCATTGTCGATTTCACAATCGTCCAGCATGATCCCGACCGCAGCGAGGTCGTCATTCGTGTGCGGATAAAAGGCCCAGTCCTGGTGCCATTCGACCGCAGCACCGTATCCGGCCGACTTCATGTTGAGCTTGCCCGTGTCATACCGCACCGAGCCCCACAGATCCGTGAGCAGTTCGACGATCTTGGGATGTCGGGCGGCCCGGGCATATTCGGGATGCTGCAGATGCGGCGCCTTGATGCGTCGCACCCGGGGCTCGGTCGCCGAGTGCGAATCCTCGAGGTCGTAGGTGTCGTCGTTCGCGCTAATGCTGCAGGCAATGCGCACGAACTCGTCGGTGACCCGGCGAAGGGCTGCGACCTCGTCCGGTGAGAGGATGTCCGGCACGACGACAAACCCGTCCCGCCGGTAAGCGCTGAGATTTGTTTGGGACAACATTTTCCCTCCTGCCGCCCGCGGGCTTGCTCGAATTGCTGAACCGGGCCGGCCGGCTTGTCAACCCGCTGCGATGGCGTGGGCGTCCAACGTCTCACGGTGACGGCGGCCGCTTTCGCCTGCCCTTATCGGCGATCAGCGAAGCCGCTCTTTGGGACCGCACGACACCGGATTCGGATGATTGCCAGTACGATAATTGAAATTTCAGGCAGCATCCGACGTCCATCAGTTGATTTGGCTGAGCCTTACCTGCATTATCGGATGCGGGGATCCCGAGGAACATCCTTATGCAAATCCTGGCTCGCGTGGCCGAGGAGGCTGCCGGATTGGCCTGCTTGTTGTTCGCCGGCCTTGCTATCGGGATGTCCGTCGCTCATGCCGCAGGTCATTGCGTTAAAGATCCGCAAATAGCGGCGGTGGATTTATCCGCTCCGGTAGACCAGTTTTTTTTGGACCAGATGAAGGCGAACGGCATCAACACGATTATCCGTTACTATGACCACGAAGCCGAAACCCTTCCGGGCAAGACTCTGAGAAGGACGGAACGCGATTTGATTGTGCTGAACGGCTTCAAACTCGGGGTGGTCTTTCAGCACCACAACGACGAGTTTGGCTCGTTCACGACCCTGCGCGGGCGCCAGGATGCCGAACGCTCTCTATACCTGGCGAAAGAAAATGCCCAATTGCCGGGAAGCGCCATCTACTTCGGCGTGGATGGCGGATGGAAGACGGCTTTCGCGTTGTCGAGCATCATGGCGTATTTCAAAGAGATAAAAGGCCGGGTCGCCAGTGCCGGATATCGGGTCGGCGTTTACGGGAGCGGTCTGGTCTGCAGCACGTTGCTGAGAGCCGGCCTGGCCGAACTATGCTGGCTCGGCGCGACGGCCAATTGGCCGGGATTTCACGAGTACTATCCGACAAAGGCGTGGAAGCTCGTGCAATTGCCGAGTACACGATGCGGCGGCCGCAGTGTCGATTTCGACCTCGCCAACGGCGCCGATTACGGCCAATTCGGGTATTAACTACCGGCTGATCGCGAAGCCGGTCCCGGAGGCAGGGATTCTGCCGCCGGTCTGGATAGAGACACAGGCGGGCGTCTACCCCTGTGACGAGCGTCCGGTTCAATTCAACCGATGGCTTTACGGCAGCGTGGCTCCAGGTCGGGTAGGAGCCGGCACCTGTGGTGGTCCTGCGAGGCCAGCGGGCAGCTTCCCGATGCATGGTAGTCATGATGTTAATAAAGAGAGAAACGCGGGACGATGGCGGCCATCCAGGAGCAGCGGCTCGGTGTGGAATGGGAATGGGACGGCGGCGCGCGTATCCGGCAGAGTTGATTCCGGGCCCTGGCAGAGGGGCTTCACGGGTGAGCTTCCGCAATGTGCCGCGGGCCATCAGGGAGAGCGCAAGGCGCTCTCGTGTCCGCGCGCTCGCGATCTCTCTCTATCGCTGCCGGCGAACCGCTGCCCGCGGCGTCGAAGTACGGGGTCGGCGAGGAATACCACTGTCGACGTCGCGGATGGCGAGGGCTGCGTTGCACGATGGGATGCGTGAGCAGGGCATCGGCCAGCCGTGCTCCCGGGCCGCCTGCGCCGGCACCTGCCGCAAAAGGGCCGGTCACGGCTGCGGGATGGAGCCGGCGTTCGCAGCGCCCGGCCTGCACCTCATTGCCGACGCGGCGCGCGCCGCGTCGACAATTTACCGCTCGTCGCCCCGGGCTGCACAGCTGCTTGTACGTTGCCGAAGTTTTCGAATTTAGTGAATTAGCTGCAACCGCTGGTCGCGCCGCAGGTGTCGCATTTGAGGCAGGTGCCGTTACGGATCAGTGTGAAATTGCCGCATTCGTCGCAGCTGTCGCCCTCGTAGCCCTTCAAACGCGCGCCGCGGATGCGATTGAGGCGCGCCCCGCCGATCGGCGCCGGCGACAGCGCGAGCGGGCTGTCGATGTCGGTCTGTCGGACGGCGCCGCCGTCGAATACGGTCAGTTTGTTGCGCACAAAACCGTTCGAAGCGGCACGGCGCATCAAGCTCGATTCGACTTCGCCCTTGCCGACCGTATCAGGCATCAGATCGCCGGGCTGGGCGTGGGCCAAATCGCCGCGGTCGAGGTACGAGATCGCCAACTCGCGGAAAATATAATCGGGAATCGAGGTTGCCATCCTGATCGCGTCGTTGCCCTCGACGATACCGGAGGGCTCGAAGCGGGTGAACGTGAAAGCCTCGACAAACTCCTCGAGCGGCACGCCGTATTGCAGGCCGATCGAGATCGCGATCGCAAAATTGTTCATCAGCGAGCGGAAAGCGGCTCCCTCCTTGTGCATGTCGATAAAGACCTCGCCGAGGCTGCCGTCCTCGTACTCGCCGGTGCGCAGATAGACCTTGTGGCCACCGACCACGGCCTTCTGCGTGTAGCCCTTGCGGCGGTTAGGCAGGCGCCGACGATGGCTTTGCTGGACGACCCGCTCGACGACCCGTTCGACGATCCGCTCGGCGACGAGCGGCGCGCGCGCCGCCGGCGGCTGCTCGAAAAGTTCTTCGGCCTCCTGCTCGTCGCCCAACAGGCTCGAGGCCAGCGGTTGCGAGAGCTTCGAGCCGTCGCGGTAAAGCGCCGTCGCCTTGAGGCCGAGGCGCCAGGACAGCATGTAGGCCTC
>JAFMSA010000055.1 GCA_017353855.1 Alphaproteobacteria bacterium | reverse complement strand
CCTGAGCGAGCTCATACGCCGCGCAATCTCGAGCTATCTGTCCGCGGCGCGCGGACAAGGCTGAGCGCTGGGCCAGCGTAACGTCCTTTTGAATACGTTCTGACTGCCGCCGGCCACCTCGGCGCGGCGGTGCCACTCCCATGGGGAAGGGGCCTATCAGATTGCGCCGACGGGGGAATTCGCACCGGCCGGCATTCGGGGGTAGCTGCCTGCTCAGTGCGATCGAAACGCCTCTTGAATTGCCCCGAACTCGCTCGTCGTGCACAGCGTCAGCATCAGAAGGATGCGGGCCTTTTGCGGGCTGAGGTCCTCTCCGGCGATGATGCCGGTTTCGCGCAGCCGGCGGCGCGGGGCGACGCGGCCGCTCGCACGGCTGCACTGAACGACCGCCACACCGGACCTGGCCGCCCGCTCGAGCGCGGCGCGCTGCTCGGGAGTGGGGCTACCGGGTGCGAAACCGGCTGAGACGATGCCGCGTGCGCCCGCGGCTACTGCGGCATCGACCAGTGCGCCATCGGCCCCGGCGTAGGAATAGACAATGTCGACCCGCGGCAGCAATGTCAGGTCCATACGCGCAAAGCGCGTCGTCGGCATATGAGCGCGCAACGGGGTCCGGTAGAAATGCACGCCGTCGCCGTCGACATGGCCGAGCGCACCGAAATCCACCGAACGGAACGTCTGCAGCCGGTAGGTCGAGGTCTTCACGACGTCGCGGGCGGCGTGGATCTCGTCGTTCAGGACGACGAGGACGCCGTTGCCGCGCGCCTCGGGCGACCCGGCGACGCGCAGCGAGTTGACCAAGTTCATCCCGGCATCCGTGCCGAGTGCGCTGGCCGGGCGCTGCGCCCCGACCAGCACGACCGGCTGTGCGCACGCAAGGGTGAGATTGAGGAAGAACGCGGTCTCTTCCAACGTCGCCGTGCCGTGCGGAATGACAAACCCGTCAACTGCGGGTTCGTCATGCGCGATGCGGTGAATGAGTGCCCTGATCTCGACCCAGTCTTTTGGCCCGATCTCGGTACTGCCGACCTGTCGGAATGTTACGGGCATCAGCTCCGCGACGCGACGCGTCTCCGGAAATCGGTCGAGCAACGCCTCGCAGGTGAGCTTTTGTCCGAAATCGGGGTAATCGAGAACATCGAGGCTCGACGCGCCGAGCGAGGAGATCGTACCGCCGGTCCCGATCACGGCGATGCGAGGCAGCGGCGCTGTCATCGAGCACTCAGCGTGCAGACCCCTGCCTTAGGGCATGGGGAGGAAGCGCTGGCTTTGCTGTTTCGTGCTGCAGTGGCGTCGCCGGCGTGAAGCAGCACCCGGCAGTATCGCCAACCTGTTGCCCGGGTAACGCTCCCGGTCGTCTGGACACTGAAGTTCCCGGTTGTGCGCATCCTCGCGCGTCCGATGATCACGTCGGCTTTCTTGCCGCCCGGCACGATCGCGCGGCCGATGTCTCCGGCCTGGAACCCCCGCACGCGTCCGGCCCGCATCAGGTCGCCGCGAGGAAAGCGGTGCCCGCTCAGACGCGTGCGCCGGTGTGCTTCCCGGCCGGCACAGCTGATCTGCAGCACCGGCACATCCCGGCCGGGAACCGCCTCGAGCGAACCGACGCACACCGCATCCGGACGGTGTGTCTTGGGGAGGCCGGACCTCCTCCGGTTCCATTTGGTACGACCGTCACGGGACAACTCGATCGGTAATTCCGTCTGCGCGAGAGGGTTGACCAGGCTCCAGTGCCTGGTGTTCACCACGACGGCCGCCGTCAGCGGGCGCCGGTCGACGGCTCTCCTGCACTGCGGAAGACGCCTCGCCCGCTTCTCGGAGCAAGGCATCAACGGTTTGCGCCGCTTATACGGAACAGATACGCTCAATGTCCTCTCCTCTGGGTCCTTACGGGACCTTGTGAGAGGTGGCGTGTCCCACCTCACGCTCGCCAATGTTGCCGCGCAACATTTCAAAGAGCCCCGTTTCTTTCTGTCTGCGGCCTCTTCTTCGGGGGATCCGAACTGAGCGGGCATTCGAACTTCGGTTTTGAACTTCGCGGCCGACACACGTGACCCCAATGGCACGCCGCGGAAGCCGCGTAAATACGGGCAAGCCCCCGGTTCACGAGAGCCAGCGCTTGCGTCGCCTGTAGTGTTTGACATCCCGGTAGGATTTGCGCGCACCGACCTCGTTGAGGCCGAGATAGAACTCTTTGATGTCGGAGTTCTGGCGCAATGTTCCGGCGGCGCCTTCGAGCACAATGCGGCCGTTTTCCATGACATAGCCGTGATCGGCGATTTCGAGCGCCAGCGCCGCATTCTGCTCGACCAGCAGTACGGTCAGGTTGCGCTCGTCGCGCAGCCGGCGGACGATTCCGAATATCTCTTCGACCAGCAGCGGCGCCAGGCCGAGCGACGGCTCGTCGAGCAGTATCACCTTCGGATCGCACATCAATGCCCGGCCGATTACCAGCATCTGCTGCTCGCCGCCCGAAAGATAGCCCGACTGGTTGTGCCGGCGCTCCTTCAGCACCGGGAAGGCCTCGTAGACCCGGTCGATGCTTTCCCGCACTGCCGCGTAATCGCTGCGCGTGTGCGCGCCGGCAACGAGGTTCTCCTCGACGGTCAGGTTCTCGAAGACCCGTCTGCCTTCGAACACCTGCGTGATGCCGCGCCTGACGACCTCGGGTGCCTGGAGCCGGTCGAGACGCTCGCCATCCAGCTCAACCGTGCCTTTGGTCACTTCTCCGCGTTCGCTGTGCAGGAGGCCGGATATCGCTTTCAACGTCGTGGTCTTGCCCGCGCCATTGGCCCCGAGCAGGGTCGTAATGCGACCCTGCTCGACAAACAGCGAGACGCCCTTCAACACCAGGATCACACCGTCATAGACGACCTCGATGTTGTTCAGCGCCAGCATCCGGTCATCGCTCCCGATGATCGGCGGAACGGTCCGTCAAGGCCGGCCATCGTCTCCCGTCCTTTGCCGCCGAGGGCTGCCCGCTTGCGCGGGCATGGCGATTTCCGGGGCGGATAGGAGTCCCGCCGCCGGGACGGGGACACCCCATCTGCTCGTGAGAGGAAGCTTTTGGCTTCCGTCCCCTTCGCCAATGCTGCCCAGCAGCGTTTGAGTATGATCCGTTTCGTCCCGACCCCCAGGCTTGTCTGCAATCCCACCTTCGAGATGTCCGAACTGAGGAAGCTCGGACGTTGGTCCTGAACTTCGTGACAACCTAGTCTCCAGGTTTTCTCTTTGTGTTGGGGGGTCAAGCGCGGCTTTCGTTTGGACCGAAAGCTCCGGCTTTAGCCGTGGGGTCGCTCACCGGGTTACTCCGCGGTCTTCAACGCGTGTTCGACGACGTCGCGATAAGCGCGGAACCAGTCGGTCTCTTTAACAAATTTCCCGCCCTTCACCTGGAAGATCTGCACCCACCCGCCGCCTTCGTGATCGGTCGGCGTGATTTCCAGGGGCGGCACCAGGCCATCCAGCGTGAAACCGCGGATCTGTTCGAGGCCCTTCTTGATGTCGGTTCCGGTCGGAGGCGCGCCGCCCGTCAGCTTCAGCGCGTTGCGAATGCCCTCGACATGGATCGCCGCCTGGAGGAGGCCGCGGTTGTAGTAGACTGTGTTCTCGTCCATCAGCTTTATCGGCTCCCTGCCCTCCTTCTTGTACATCGCCTTGATCTGCTGACGGACGGGATAGTTGTCTCCGGCGCCGGCGAATTGCATCGCGTGGTAGCCTTGAGCGGCAGCAAAACCGCCCGCTGCTTGGATGTCAGCCTCGGACGAAGCCCACACCAGGCCGACGACCTTCGACAGTGGATACCCGTTCGATTTGAGGGCCTTGATTGCCGCGGCCGGTGACCGGCCAAACAGATGCGCAATCACGAAATCGGGCCGGTAGCGCTGGGTGATATCGAGAATTTGGGCGCCCACCTCGACACCCGGCGGCGGCACCGCGAAGGTCCGCAGCTCAAACCCTTCCCTTTTCTGCAGTTCATCGATGATCGGCAGCGGCTCTTTACCCGCCGGGTTGTCGTAGTAGACATAGGCAATCTTCTTGCCTTTCAAGTTGCCGCCGAGCTTGTCTTTGACGAACTTGACGGCGGCGGCGCCTTGCGACCAATAGGTTGCGGCAATCGGGAACAGATAAGGGTAGCGTGATCCGTCTGCCGCGGCCGCGATCCCGAATCCGGGGGAGGTGGTCGCGATCTTGTCCTCTTCGAGCCGCTGGTTGAGCGCTACGGTCATGGGCGTGCCGTAGAGCGTCATCAGGACCGCGCCTTCCTGCTTTTGGCGCTGATAGGCTTCGACGGCCTGAGGGACCTTGTACTCATTGTCGATCTCGTCAGCCTTGATCTTATAGCCGTCGACTCCGCCCGACGCATTGATCAGGTCATAGTAATCGTGCATCGCCGGACACAGCACCACACCGGTGATCTGGGTGGGACCGGTGCGGTCGCATTGCATTCCGATCACCACTTCCTTCTGCTGCGCCGCTGCCGGGCCTGCCAGACACAGCGCGCCCGAGAGGCCCGCAGCAAGCGCGAACATAGCCGCCGTTGTCTTGTTCATTGCCGCTCCTTCCCTTGGAGAGGCGGGTAGTGACCGAGACCCGCCCATTATGCCTTGCCAGTGCCTGTGCCGCGACCTCCGGATAAGCGCAGTCACTTCCGGAGCTTCCCGTTCTCGATCTGGACAATCACCAACTTCGCCCTCGCGGTCGGTATTCGGCCGCTTTCGCGAGGGTGGGAGTGCGTCATCGTTCATTCCGCTTTTTTGATTGCCGCGGTCACAACCTCCGGATAAGCCCGGAACCAGTCTGTTTCTTTGACGAATTTGCCGTTATGTACTTGGAAGACCTGTACCCAGCCGCCCCCTTCGTGATCGGTCGGCGTGATCTTCAGCGGCGGGAACAGGCCGCCCAACGTGAAATCATGGATGTGCTCGAACCCGTTTTTGACGTCCTCCCCGGTGGGTTTCCGGCCGCCCTTGGCCTTGATCGCGTTGCGGATTGCCTCGGTGTGGACCGCCGCAATGAGCAGGCCGCGGTTGTAGACCACCGTGTCGTCCATGTCCTTGGGCGGCGGTTTGCCCTGCGCCTTGTACATGTCCCTGATTTCCTGACGGATCGGGTAATTATCGCCGGCGCCGGCAAATTGCAGCGTGTGGTAGCCCTCCGCCACTTGCCAGCCGCCTGCCGCGTTGATATCGGCCTCGGCCGAGGCCCACACGAGACCGATCACCTTGGAGAGCGGGAAACCGGCCCGCTTGTATTCCTTGATCGCGACGGAAGGCGAGCGGCCGAACAAGTGGTCGATGACGAAGTCGGGGCGATAGCGCTGGGTAATATCGATGACCTGCGCTCCCATCTCGACCCCGGGCGGCGGGACGGCGAAGGAGCGCAGCTCGAAGCCTTCGGTTTTCTGCAGATCCTCGAGAATTGGCAGAGGTTCGTGTCCGCCGGGGTTGTCGTAATAGACGTAGGCAATCTTCTTGCCCTTCAGGCTGCCGCCTGCTTTATCCTTGAAGAATTGCACGGCGGCCGCAGCCTGCGACCAATAGGTCGCCGCCACCGGGAAAAGATAGGGGAAGCGGCGGCCGTCGGCGGAAGCGGAAATACCAAAGCCGGGCGACGTGCCGGGAATTTTGTCTTCGACGAGCTTCTGGTTGAGCGCCTGCACTTGCGGCGTACCGTAGATCGCGATCGAGACGGCGCCGGCCTGCTTCTGACGCTCATATTCTTCGACTGCCTGCGGCACCTTGTATTCGTTGTCGAGCTCGTAGTACTTGATCTTGTAGCCTTCGACTCCGCCCTTCGAATTGACAAGATCGAAATAATCCTGAATTGCCGGACAAATAACGACGCCGACGATTTGCGTCGGCCCGGTCCGGTCGCATTGCCCGGCGACCAGGAGCTCCTTATCTTGTGCCGCCACACCGCCGGCAAAGCACGCCACGACCGTCGCCGCGGCGGCAGCAATCATTGGCGTCCAGGATTTCGCCATCCGTTCCCTCCCTTTGCTTTTCTAGTTCAGTACGAAAACGGCCACACCCGAAAGTAGTTTCTGACGTTGCGCCATAAGCGGTTTAACCCTTCCGGCTCGACGACCAGAAAAAAGATGATCAGACTGCCGAACAGGATCAGCCGAAGATTGGGGATTATATTCGCGAGGTCGGCCTGCGAGAAGATAAACGCACCGAAGGATTCGAGAAACCAGCGGGTCACGATGGGGAGCAACGTGACAAAGGCGGCACCAAAGATCGAGCCGAGGACCGAGCCGAGCCCGCCGATGATGATCATCGCGAGATAGTCGATCGATACCGTGATCTGGAACTGCTCGTAATTGGCAATTCCGAGATAGTAGGTGTAAAGCACGCCCGTGACACCGGCATAGAAGGAAGAGATCGCGAAGGCCCACAATTTGTAACGGAAAATACTGATGCCGATGATCTCGGCGGCGATGTCCTGGTCGCGCACGGCGATGAATGCGCGGCCGACTCGGCTACGCGCGAGGTTTGACGTGCCGACGATTGCCAGCACCGCAAAAGCCATCAGAAAGAGGTAGAGCTGCGTCTGGCTTTCGAGCGGAGTGCCGAACAAACTCGGGCGCGGGACCTGGATCGACGCCTGCACGCCGCCCGAGATTGCCGGCACGTGGTTGATGGTCCACTCGATGATGAGTTGCGCGGCGAGTGTCGCTATCGCGAGATATATTCCTTTGATGCGCAACGAGGGAATGCCGACGACGGCCCCGACCAGCGCCGCCATCAGCCCGCCCGCCGGGATTGTCACCCAGAACGGGGCGCCCAGATGGACGACGAGATTGGCCGCGGTGTAGGCGCCGACGGACATGAACGCGCCGTGGCCGATCGAGATCTGACCGGTGTATCCGACCAGGATGTTGAGCCCGAGCGCGCCGACAATGGCGATCAGGATCAGGTCGAGGATCGAGACGTAGTATTCGTCCAGCGCCAGCGGCACGATGACGATAAAAAGGCCGGCGAGCGCCGCAACCGCCCATTTGGCGATCGGCAGCGGGTAGAGCGCCATATCGGCGGCGTAGCTGGTTTTGAAGACACCGGATTCGCGGTGAAACATGCCGATGCCTGCCTATCGCACCCGTCCGGCCCGAGGCCTGGCCGAGGACCGCGCTTTGCGCGGACGCACGGGCCTGATGTCGCAGGGCGGGCGAGGACTGCCCGCCATCACACACGCTCGATCCGGCGCCGGCCGAAGATCCCCTCGGGGCGCAGCATCAGCGCGGCGATCATGAGAAAGTACGGCGCGAAATCCTTGGTGCCGCCGCCGAGATAGGGATCGAGATATCCGGCCGCCAGATTCTCGACGACACCGACGATGAGCCCGCCGACGACCGCACCGAGGATCGAATCGAGGCCGCCGAGAATCACGACGGGAAACACTTTGAGCCCCACGAGTGCGAGCTGGTTGTCGACGCCGAGCATTGTTCCCCAGACGATGCCGCCGAGCGCCGAGACCACCCCCGCCATTGCCCAGGCGAGCGCAAAATAGCGCCGCACGTCGATTCCCATCGCCATCGCCACCTGCTGACTATCGGCGACCGCGCGCATTGCGATGCCGATGCGGCTCTTCAGGAAGAACCAGCTAAAGGCGGCGAGAAAGGCGATGCTGACCATCGCCCCGATCAGCTGGACCGGCGGCAGCATAACGGGGCCCAGTTCGATCGGGTCGTCGCCGACCGGCATGACGATGGCCCGCGTCCCCCCGCCGAAAGCGAGAGTGGCGCCGCCCCTGAGGACGGCGGCGAGCCCGATTGTCGCCATCACGACCGCAATCACCGGCCGGCCGATCAGGGGGCGGAGCACGACCCGCTCGAGCCCGAAACCGAGCACCACCATACCGGCGACCGAGAGCAGCGCCGCGACCCAAAATGGCGCGCCCGCAAGGTCGGACGCCCCCGCCGCGATGAAGCCGGCGAACATGACGAATTCGCCTTGGGCAAAGTTGATCGCGTCGGTCGCCTTGTAGATCAGCACAAAGCCGAGCGCGATCAGCGCATACATCAACCCGATCATCACGCCGTTGGTCAGCAGGACCAGCGTGAATTGCCATTCAATTCCGGGCATCGACGGTGTCGGGCAATGGGGTGGGCAACCCTTGTGCACCTAGGCGTAGGCCGGTTCCCGCGGCGGTTCCGCGGCTTCGAGCACATCCTCGAGGATGATGCTGGATCTGAGCGTTCCGCGCCGGCCGTCCTCGTAGGTGATCTCGGTGATCAGCTCGACCTCCTGGTCGCCGTTGTAGAATGCCTCGACGACGGCGGCATATTTTTCGGCGACGAAGCGGCGCCGGATCTTGCGGGTGCGGGTGATCTCGTTGTCGTCGGCATCGAATTCCTTGTTGAGCAGCAGGAAGCGGCGGATGCGTGCGGCTGCCGGCAACGATGCGTTGACCTCGCCGACTTGCTCGGCGATCAAACGCCGCACCTCGCGCTTGGCGCTGAGATCCTGGAATGAGGTATAGGCGAGATTGCGCCGTTCGGCCCAGTTCCCGACCGTCGTCAGATCGATCGCTATGATCGCCGCTACAAACGGCCGGTGATCGCCAAAGGCCACGGCTTCGGCAATAAACGGGCTGTATTTCAGCTTGTTTTCGACGAATTGCGGAGCAAACGGGGTGCCGTCGGCGAGTTTGCCGACGTCCCTGGCGCGGTCGACGATGACGAGATGACCGCGCTGATCGATGAAGCCGCAATCGCCGGTGCGGTACCATCCGTCTCGCGTGAGCGTATCGCGGGTGACCTCGGGCTGCTTGTAGTAGCCCTGGAATACCCCGCCCGAGCGCACCAACACCTCGCCGTCATCGGTGATGCGGATCTCCGTGCCCGGAATGACCGGGCCGACCGTATCCGGGTCGGCTTCGTCGTCGGGCTGCAGCGAGGCGAGGCCGGATAGCTCGGTCGAGCCCCAGACCTGCTTTATATTGATCCCGAAGGAGCGGAAAAATTTGAAGGTGTCGGGTCCCAGCGGCGCGCCGCCGGTGTAGACCCAGCGCGCGCGGCGCAGACCCAGCTGGTCGCGCACCGGGCCGTACACGAGGATCTCGCCCAGCAAGAGGCCGGTCCGGTCGAGCAGCGGGGACCGGCGGCCGTCACCTTTGGGCGCCGAGGCTCCCGCCGCGAGCCTGCGGAAAAACTCGAAGGTTTTGCGTTTGAGAGGTGTGGCATCCGCTGCCCTGACCCGCAGCTGGGTCAGCATGCCTTCCCAGATCCGCGGTGGTGCAATGGCGATGGTCGGGCCGATTTCGCGCAGGTCACGCTGCACGGTCTCGGGGCGCTCCGGGCAGTTGCAGGTGAAGCCCACCAGCAGCGTGAGCACGATCGAGAACAGCGAGTCGCCGATCCACGCCATCGGCAGGTAACACAGCATCTCGTCCGTTGCACGGATATCCTCTGCCGCAACAAATCCCGCGCCGGAACTGAGGAGGTTGGCGTGCGAGAGCATCACTCCCTTCGGGTGGCCCGTTGTCCCCGAGGTATAGGTGAGCAGCGCCAGGTCGCCGGGACCGCCATGGTCGATCTCGGTTTCGACATAGCCCGGCCGCGTTGCGCCGAACCGGCGGCCGGCCCTTTGCATCTCTTCAAACGAGGCGAGCCCGGCTGTCGAGTAGCGCCGCATACCCCGGTCATCGTCATAGACGACGAGCCTTAGCTTCGGCAGTTCCGATTTCAGCGGCAGAACCTTGTCGACCTGCTCCTGGTCCTCGGCGACGACGACCGAAACCTCGGCATGTTTGAGGACAAACACCAGCTCGGTCGCGATCGAATCCTGGTACATCGGGACCGCCGCGCCGCCGAGGCATTGTGCCGCCAGTTGCGCCCAGTAGAGGCGAGGGCGGTTGTCTCCGATCACCGCCAGCTTGTCGCCGCGTTGAAAGCCGTGAGCGGCAAGACCCAGCGCGAACTCGCGCACCTCTTCCCAGTACCGGCTCCACGTAAAGGTCTGCCAGATGCCGTGTTTTTTTTCGCGCATTGCCGGCCGCGTCGCCATCGCCTCGGCGTTGCGACGCAAAAGCAGCGGCAATGTCGTCGCGCTCATGCGGCGGCCACTTCCTGACGGTCCTTGGCCGTCCCGAGATAAGCACGGATCACGTCCGCATTCCCCTGCACCTCCCCGGGACTGCCGTCGGCAATCTTGCGGCCGCGGTCGAGGACAGCGACGCGATCCGAAATGTCCATGACCACCGCCATGTCGTGCTCGATCAGAATGATCGTCGTACCCCACTGCTGGTTCACGTCGAGAATAAAGCGGGCCATGTCTTCTTTTTCTTCCTGGTTCATGCCGCCCATAGGCTCGTCGAGGAGCAGCAATTTCGGGTCGAGTGCCAGTGCCCGCGCGAGCTCGACGCGTTTGCGCAGACCATAGGCAAGTCCGCTGGTCGGCTGTTTGCGCAGGTCTTCGAGTTCGAGAAACTCGACCAGCTCCTCGACCCTGGCGCGATTGGTCACTTCCTCCTTCTGCGCCAGGCCCCAATAGATGAAGGACGACAGCACTCCCGCTTTCATGCGCACATGGCGGCCGAGCATGATATTGTCGAGCACCGTCATGCCGCTGAACAGCGCGATGTTCTGGAATGTACGGGCAATCCCCAACGCGGCGATCCGGGAGGGCCGTTCACCGGTGATGTCCCGCCCCTCGAACATGATCGAGCCGGTGTCCGGCCGGTAGAATCCGCTGATCATGTTGAGAAAAGAGGTCTTGCCCGCGCCGTTCGGGCCGATGATCGAGATCAGCTCGCCGCACCGGACGGAAAGACCGATGCCCTCGACGGCACGCACGCCGCCGAAATGTTTTGATACACTCGAGACAGCGAGCTGAACCTCGGGCTGCGCGCCCATCGGGTCGCTCATGTGGATGGACACGATGCTGCCCGCATTTCCTCACCTTCCCGCGTATTTCTTCATGCCGCGCCTTTATGACAGCCATACTGCTGGCGCATGTAGGAGAATGCAATCTCCTATCTGCGCCGGAGTCCGCATTAACCAACCATCTCAGAGTCTTGGTGGCTGCGCTTGTGCCGATCGAGAACCCGTGGGACGATCCGGCACGCGATTGTCCTGCCGATAGTCCGACGACCCGCGTGCCCGAACCGCAGAGCCTCCCGACCACCGTGCTGACCGGATTTCTCGGCAGCGGCAAAACGACGCTATTGCGGCGCGCGCTCGCCTCGCCCGCACTCTCCGACACGGCCGTCATCATTAACGAGATCGGCGAGATCGCCATCGACCACCACCTCGTCGATTTTGTCGAGGGCAGCGTGCTCGAACTGCCCGGCGGGTGTCTATGCTGCGCCGTACGCGAGGATCTGGCGCGCACGCTGCGCAGCCTGCTCGAACGGCGCGAGGCGGGCGAGATCAGACGGTTTGGCCGCATTGTCATCGAGACCACCGGGCTTGCGGACCCGGCCCCGATCCTGTTCACGCTCGGCGCCGATCCGACGCTCGATCACCTGCTGCATCTCGCGCGTGTCGTCACGCTCGTCGACGCTGTCCACGGCGCGGACAGCCTCGATCGCTTTGCTGAGGCCGGCCGGCAGGCGGCCCTTGCCGACGCACTGGTTATCTCCAAGACCGATCTCGCGCCGCTGAGCGCCTCGCTCGTCCGTCGCCTCGACGCGATCAACGACCGCGCTGAACGCCTCCTCGCCACCGCGGCGGCAGATCCCGGCGGAGTGCTGTTCGGCATCACCGGGCGGACGCCGGCTCCGGCAATGCCAACCATGCCGGCTGCCGCCCATACCCATGGGATCGAGGCTTTCGGCTTGGTCCTCGGAAGCGACATCACCCGCTTGGATTTCGCGCGTGCGTTGGGCGGCCTGGCGCGCGACCGGGGCACCGATCTGCTGCGGGTCAAGGGCATCGTGCGCTTTGCGGACCGCCCGGAGCGGCCGGCCGTTGTGCAGGCTGCGCAGCACGCAATGTTCGCACCGGAATGGCTGGACGATTGGCCGGACACGGACCGGCGCAGCCGGCTCGTCTTTGTCGTCCACGCAATACCGCGGGCCGAGGTTTTCGCTCACTTTGCTTTCGCCATGCCAATGCTCTGGCAATCACCTTGACAGGAGATCTCTGATGCTGGACATCGTCGTCTCGGGCGGACTTGCCGTGCTTTCTTCCGGCCCGGAGCCGGCCGATATCGGGGTTGCCGGCGAGCGCATCGTTGCGATCGGCGCGCCGGGCAGCCTCACTGCAGTCGGGGCCGGCCGAGTCGTCGACGCTACCGGTCAGATCGTAATCCCGGGCGGCATTGACCCGCATGTCCATTGCCGCTGGCCGATCGTCGTGCCGGGGCGCGGCGAGCACCAATTGACCGACCCTGCGGAGGTCGTCAGCCGCGCTGCGCTCTTCGGCGGCACGACGACGATCATCGATTTCGCTCTCGTCGAGACCGGCGACGACGTGCGGAGCGCGATCGAGCGCCGGCAGAAGGAATGGGCAGGCGCCTGCCACTGCGATTACGCGTTTCACACGATGGTGCAGGGCAAGATCGCGCCCGAGATCCTGCCGCAATTGGTCGAGGCGGTGGAGGCCGGTCATCCCTCGGTCAAAATCTTCACGACTGACATCACACCCAGCCGCAAAGGCCGCATGGTCGATTTCGGCGACATCTGGGAGGTGCTGAAGGTCCTGGCGCAGGCGGGCGG
>JAFMSA010000054.1 GCA_017353855.1 Alphaproteobacteria bacterium | reverse complement strand
ATAAAGGGCGACGGGCCGACGGTGCCGCAGCCCGCCGCCGCGGAATAAACAGCCTCGCCGGTCTCGCTTCCGCGCCATCCGGCGGCGATGCCGCGCGGCGCGCCCTTCAGTAAACGCGGGACGCCGCGACGGGCACGGCGCCTCGCGCGCCGGCATAGTAAGCGATCAGAGGCTGGCGCGGCGCGCTCCGGTCACCTCGGTGCGCCGGCCGCGCCGAGCGTTGTGATGAAGTCGCTCAGATAGGGCTTCCAAACGGCCGCGTAATAATGAGTGAAGTGCCCGTGCGTCTTGTCGCTGTACGGGATCAGCACGTAACGGCCCTGACGAATCTGCTTCATTGCACGCTCGACCGTGCCAAGCTCGGGCGGGTTTGCGGTGTCCTCGACCGTGTTGATCAACAGTACTTTGGCCGTGATCTTGGGCAGGTCAGGCTCAGGGCTGTAGTCCTCGATCGCTTCGATTGCCCATAGCGAATCATTTGCGTCGCGCTTGGCGATCCGCGCCACGCGCCTGTCATACAGCCGGTCCGCCGCGGCGCGGGTTGGCGCTGCTTCCTGAATGCGCGCAGCGCTCTCGGGCATGAACGAACCCGCCGCGGCACTGTAGATGTAACGGGTCGGGTTCCTGGCGTAATTGCCGTTATTCCAGTCCGGATCGTGGCGGATCGCTTCGGCCGCCGCGCGGCGCATGATCCGGTTGCGGCCGCTGATCTCGACGGGCTGGCAGGAAAGCCCGACTATCCCGTCCATCAGTCCGGGATACATCTCGGCCCACATGAAGCTGTGCATGCAGCCGAGCGAACTCCCGATGATGAGCCGGATATGCGCGACCTTGAGCCCTTGGGTGACCAGCTTGTGAACGCTGTCCACCATGTCGTGATAGCGGTAATGCGGGAAACTGCCTTTGAGCCCGTCCGAAGGTTTGCTCGAGCCGCCGCGCCCGAGCGCGTCCGGGATGACGATGAAATAGCGCCCGGCATCCAGAGGCTGCCCGTCCTTGAACAGCTCGTCGGCCAGGCTCGGTCGCAGCCAGTTGGCGCCCGTGCCGGTATTGCCTTGCAACAGCAGCACGCCGTTGACGATCTCGCCGGCGGCGTTGCGCTGCGCGGAACCCAGGGTGCGATAGTGCAGTTTCAGCTCAGGCAGCTTCTGGCCGCCGGCGAATGTGTAGTCCCGAATGACGAAATCGCCCTCCTGGTAGTTCGGCCAATTTATTTTTTGTGATTGGGCGAATGCGGGTGCCGCGCTACCGATGAGGACAGCGGCAAACAAGGCGCGAAACAGCACGACGAGCCCCCTCCGGAAAGGCTTGCGCATGACGGGCCGGTCTCGGAAAACCGGCAGCGGCACTGACGTGACCCAGGCCGCCCGCCCTCTTACCACAGCGACTTGATGTCGGCCGAGAAAGTCGGGAAGCCGTAGACCAGCTCTTTAATGTCGCCGGCAGTGATGCCGTGCTTCATTGCCAGGGCGAAGATGTGGATCAATTCCTCACCGGCGTGCCCTAGGATGTGCGCGCCAACGATGCGATCGGAGTGCTTGTCGATCAGCACCTTGGCCCAGGCGGCGGTCTCCGCGTAGGTGCGGCCCGACAGCCAGTTGCGCATGTCGTTGACCTCGACGCGCAAGTCGATCCCCTGCTCCTCGGCGGCGGCCTGCGTCAGGCCCACGCTTGCGAGTGCCGGCACCGTGAAGACGCACGCCGGAATACTTGCATACTCGGGCGTGTGTCTGGGGCCCTCGACAATGTTCCGGCCGACGATCCGACCCTCGTAAGTCGCGATCGGCGACAATTGCGGACTGGTCGCGACGGCGTCGCCGCAGGCATAAACCGACGTGTTCGAGATCGAGCGCAGGTGCGCATCGAGCGCGATCTCGCCGCGCTCAGACGCGACCCGGCCGGCGGAAAGCTTCAGGCCGTCGAGATCGGCGATCCGGCCGGCACCATGGACGACCCGATCGGCCTCCACGGCGTGCTCGGACCCGTCCTCCACGTAGCTGACGCGCAGTCCGTCTCCGGCGCGCTCGATCCGCTGGATCTCGATCCCGGCGTGGACCGCGACGCCGAGGCGCTCGGTCCGGCTGTGCAATTGGCTTACCGCGTCGGTATCCATATTGGCGAGCAGCCGCGGCAGCATCTCGAGAATTGTGACCCTAGCACCCGCTCGCGCGTAGACATGGCTGAATTCAAGCGCGATCACGCCGCCGCCGACAAATACGACGCTGGCCGGCAGGCTGCGCTCGTTCAGCACATCATCGGAGGTGACCATCAACTCGGCGCCGGGAAACGGCAGCCGCCGCGGCTTCGAGCCGGTCGCGATAACAATATGCTTGGCCTCGAGAACTTCGCCTGCGAGTGCAACTGCGTTCGGACCCGCGAAGCAGCCGCGGTCTCGGATCACCTCGACGCCGCGCCGGGCCATCGCGTCCGCAAGCGAGCCCGGAATGTCGCGGATCATCGCCTTCTCGCGGTCGATCAGGGCCGCCCAGTCAAGACTCGGCCTGCCAACCGTGATATGATGCGCTTTGGCGCGCTCGATCTCGTCGAGCGCGTGCGCCGCCGCTACGAGCACCTTTTTCGGCATACAGCCGCGGTTCGGACAAGTGCCGCCGAGCAGATCGGGCTCGATCATCGCTACTTTGAGCCCGGCCTGCCTGGCGGCAACAGTGACCCCCATCCCGGCGTTGCCGCCGCCAAGAATCACGACGTCAAAGCTGCGTGTCGGCATGCCTCGGTCCTCCCGGAAAGCTGAGCAGGAGGAGAGTCTCACACGATGGCCCCGTGTACTATGGGCAAGGCGCTCACGGGCGGTCGCGGCCGGTCACGCTGATGTGACGTGCGGTCCGTTCGGGGGGTGGCGCCGGGTGCGGTTGCAAGTTATCGGTTCGCTTCCGGTGCGGCCTTGTGTTAGTGAGGCTCGTTGCAGGCCGGCGAGGTGAACGGGTGTCAGGCAATCCTGTTCAATCAGTAAACACGCATGGTGCAGGCGAAAGATGTTCGAGGATGTCGGCAAACCCAATCTCGTGAATCTGCTGGTTCTGGGAGCGATTGGGGTGGTGCTGCCGAAGATTCTGCCGCAAATGCAACCGGCGGTCGGAACGGCGGTCCAGCTCGTGATCGATTTGTTTACGGAGTCCGAGGCGGAAGCGACCGAAGAGCTCGTGCAGGCGCTGGTTTCGGGCACGGTTGCCGAGATCGACAAACACATTGAACGCGCCGAGAATCCCGAAGAGGGGCGGCGATCGGTCGAACGCTCCATCGCGCAGTTCAAGCGCAAAGCGCGCCAGCGAGCTCACCGTTGGGGCAGCGACGATAAAGACCGGCATCGCCGGTATCTTCGGCATGTGAGAAAGTTGCGCGAGGAGATGAGACAGGCGAGCCCCCGTCAAGAAGGCTGGCAGCGCGATATTTTCGATGATCTCGAGGAGGCGATGGAAGAAGAGGCGTGAGGGCAGTTTACGCCCCGCGTAAATTCGCTCCCCTGAGGAGTTCGATCGCGAGCAACGGCATGGCACCAGCGGCAATCGCGATGCCGAACTGCGCAGGGCTGATAGGCGAGCCGAAGAGATCGCGCAGACCGGGAGTAAACAATACCGCGCCCTGCGCCCCGAACGAAGCCCCGATCGATGCGAGCAGCAACGGGTTGACCGGAAGGCGCGGATCAGCAAACACCGAGCCTCGCCGGGAACGGCAGGCGAAGGCATAAAAGAGCTGGGCCGCAATCAGGCTCGAAAATCCGACGGCCTGACGGGATTGCCGCGAACCGCCCAGCCATCTGACGGCGATCCGCGCCGCAAATGCACTGCCGGCAATCAGGCTTGCGTCGCGGACGAGCGAGCCGAGCTCGGCGCCGGGAATCACGGGCTCCTGCGGCCTTCGAGGCGGCCGTGTCATGACGCTCGGCGGTGATGGCTCCACTGCCAGGGCGAGCGCCGGCAAGATGTCGCTGAGCAGGTTGATCCACAGCAGTTGGAGAGTGCTCAGCGGATGCGCCCGTCCGGCTGCGGCGGCGCCCAGCATGAAAATGATCTCACTGAGGTTCGTCGCCACCAGGTAGCGGATCGCCTTCCTGATGTTGGCCGCGACGGCGCGACCTTGCTCTATTGCAGCGGCAAGAGACATCAGATCGTCTTCGAGAAGGACGACATCGGCGATGCCGCGCGCAGCCTCCACCCCCGACCTTCCGGGCGTGATCCCGATATCGGCCGCCCGCAACGGCGGTGTATCGTTGACGCCGTCGCCGACCATGGCGACCACCCGTCCGGAGTGTTGCAGTCTTCTGACGAGCCGCAGCTTCTGTATGGGCGTCACACGGGCAAAGACCCGCGGCAGCTCAGCTGCCTGGTCAGCGAAGTCGCCAAGTTCGTCGATCCGGTTGCCGTCGACGACACTCGCCACGCCGCCGCTCGAAAGGCCGAGTTCGGCGGCAATCGCAGCCGCAGTGGCGCGCTGGTCGCCGGTCAGCATGACGCTGGTGATGCCGGCGCGGCCAAGCGCGGCAACCAGCTCCGATGCTCCCCGGCGGATCGGATCGGCCATACCGGCGAGACCGACCCAGATAAAACTCCGTTTGATCCGACTACCGCGCTCGGCCGCCCCGGCCGAGCGATATGCGATCCCGAGCACTCGCAGTGCGTCATTCGCCATCGCGAGGTTTGCCGCCTCGATCTCTCGGCGATCGGCATCATCGAGCCCAGTGACGGCGCCATCGCGCATCTGGTATCGACACAGCGCCAGTACCTCGCCGGGATCCCCCTTTATCGCGACAAGCTTGCGATCACCCTCGCCGCAATGCACAGTCAGCATATAACGACGGTCATCGGCCCGGTGCACCGTCGCCTCTCGCGGGTGTCGTTCCCGGACCGCTTCCACATTGATACCCGAATTCACCGCTGCCCGAACCAGTGCCAGCTCGGTGGCGGACCCATTCCAGTCGTGCGCGGCAGGGACAGCCAGATCGGCGTCGTTGCACAGAGCTGCGAGTTCGAACAGCCGCGCCAGCCCCGCATCCGTCGCGCAGTCGACGACCGACCCGCCGTCGGTTTGGAACCGGTCGCCGCCCAGACGGGCTCGAGTGCGGTTCCAATACAGACGGACCACGCTCATGTCGTTGAGCGTCAGTGTGCCGGTCTTATCAAAGCAGACGACTTGCGCGGCGGCCAATCCCTCAACCGCGCCCAGGCGGCGGATAATGACGCGGCGCCGGCGCAGATCCCGAACGGCCAGCGCGAGCGTCGTTGTGGCAAGCGTCGGCAGGCCCTCGGGTATGGCCGCTATTGCCAGCGAGATCACAGTCCTCAGCAGCGACAATAGCGGGAACCTGCGCGTGAGCCCGATCATCGCGAACAGCCCGCAGGCCGCTGCCGATGCGAGCACCAATTGCCGGCTCAGCTCATTGAGCTGGCGCTCCAGCGGCGTAGGCGGCCGCTCTTCGGAGCCAAGTAGCGACTGGATGCGGCCGATCTCGCTCTCGGCGCCGGTCGCGACGACGACCGCGCGGCCAGCTCCACCGGTCACTACCGTACCGCGGAACACCATGTTATGGCGGTCGGCGACTGCGGCGTTCGGCTGCGTAAGTATGTTGACACTCTTAGCTACCGGCGCACTCTCTCCGGTCAGCAACGCCTCGTTTATCGTCAGTCGATTTTCGGCTATGACGCGTGCGTCGGCGGGGATCGTCTCATCACGGCGCAGCTCAATGACGTCGCCGACTACCAGTTCCTCGCCCGGTACCTCGCGCTCCGTTCGGTCCCGCAGCACCCGGGAGATGGGCGCCCGGCTCTCGTCGAGGCTACTGATCGTTTCCTCGGCGCGTGCCTCGGCGACAAACCCGATGATTCCGTTGATTCCGATAACACCGAGAATGACCGCGGCGTCAAGCACGCCTCCGGTAGCCAACGACAACAGCGCACCCGCCGTCAACAGCGCGACCGGCAGATTGTGAAACTGGCCGAGCAGTATTTCCAGTGATGCACGGCCATGCAATTTAGCTATTGCATTGGCACCGTTCTCGGCGAGCCGTCGCTTTGCCTCGTTCTCTGACAATCCGGCCGGCTTGGAGCGAACCTCGGCCATGACCGCATCGGCATTCAGCGTATGCCAGGCCGGTTGCGCGCCACTGCCGGCCGCCTGTTCAGGATTGAAGGCGCGTTGCGCCGCATCACTGAGGCGCTGCGCAATTTCGCTGACCCCGCGCTTGCGCTCGAACAGTACCAGGACCGTACCCGTTGTCGTGCTGGCACAGACCGAGAGAATACCGCGCCCGGTCAGCGCTGCCTCCAATGCACGCTTTGCCCGTACACAGCCTTTGAGCCCGTCGACTCTGAAGCGGGCGCGGCCCGGGACTGCTGTGTGGACAGCCAATACCGTGGGTGGGTTCACCCGGCCCCCTCCGCTGCGGGGTCTGCCCGATGCTCGCGCCACAGCCCAAGCACGCTTCCGGCATACCACAAGAGGGTCGGGGCAGGTGTGGACAATCGGCCGCGTAACAGCTGGTAGAGGCCGCCGACGAACAACAGCACAAACACCACACTGCGCATGTCGATCTCGTTGTGGGTCCAGCCGCGTAACGTGCGATCGCCCGTGATGAATGAGCGTACCGCCGCATCGGTCAGGACCGGTTCCGCAGGCTGCGTAATGACGCCAAATTCGACGTCCAGGAAATCGTTTTTCGCGGCCGCTTCCCGAAGGAGCCGCTCAGCGTCAGAGAAGTGGACAAGAATGCTGGCTGTCAGCGGATTGGTCTCCACGCGTTCGACGCTGTCCCATCCGGCAAGCCGGTTCCGGATGACATCGAAAAACGCTGCATCCCGGCGTTTCTCCGGAACCTTTATGCGCATCCGCCGGCTCGTAAAATGACTGATCCAGGCCGACGGCGGTTCAGCCATTCGGTATGCCGGCCTCCTTGCCCTGTCCGTTGTGCAGTCTGGCGAGCTTGTCCGCCGCGACAGCATCGCCCTCGCCCGCAGGCATTGGTGCCTCGGCCTCGTACTCGGCGCGAGCTTCGGCCATCATGTCACTGGCAAACTCACCGATTTCGGCCGCCCGCTCCCGTCCCCGTTCGTAGAGCGCGAGACCCTTCCTGAACAGGCTCTTCGTCGCCGGGCGAATATTGCGCTCCAAGCGCGGGAGGACGAGCGGAGCCATCAGGCCGCCGGCGAAGCCTGCGACCAATGCCGTCACGACCGTGGCGAAACGGCCGCGCCGGCGCTGCACTGCGGCTGTTTCCTGCTGGGCCATCGCTCAATGCTTCTCGCGCGAGCTCTCGCGATGGGTGGGGGCTGTCGAACGCGCGACAGCCGCGGCCCGCGGGGCGCCGTCTTGGAGTTCGCGCCTGGCCTCCTCGACGAGGTCGGTGGTCAGTTCGCCAATCGCGCTAACGGTCTCGCGATAGAGCATGATGCCGCCTTTGATAACCGTCTTGGCCGCGGGGCGCAGAGCTCGCCCGACCGTCGGAAACACGGTTGGAGCCAGAAACAGAGCGGCAGCACCGACGGCTACCCCGGTTACCGTACCGCCTTTCAACATGTCGTCTATCAACGCCATTTTCACCTCCGGTCGTCTCTCAGGCGGCGCCCGCCAAGAGTGTTCCCACGGACTAACAACCCAGAATGGCGGGTGTCGTAGGGATTGTCACATTTTTTTAACGGAGGCGGCGACATTGCCTCGTCGAGAAACATCGGCAGCATCCTGTTGTTCCAGCTCGACCCTGTGTGCGTTACAAGGTTGAATCAACCCGCCCTGCGGTGTGAAAGGATCGTCGAGATCACAATATTGTAATAACTCAACTCATGATGTCTTCCAAAACTTTAAACAAACAAAAACCTCAACAAAACGTCGCAGCGCCCGGCGCATCTAACCGAAAAGATTATGCTATCCCCTTATTAAACTGTTGGTTGGTGGGCAACGTGGTGCCCCAGCGCGTTGGCCTGCCTGCGTCAACCGGTTTCAGAAGCGCCGTGCCTCGTGCGCAGTGTCGAAGCTGTCTTGCGGCACTCGACGCAACCCTCGTCCGCGTCCGCGCATTGCCCTAGTTCCAATCCCCTACGCCCGCTCGAGGCTCCCCGGATGAGGGGGTCGCGGCTGACCCGCGCGCAGAGCGATTTGTGCATCCTGAAATGGGCGGCCCCGGAACCGCTCAGCCTGCGGCGATGTGCTCCTTCGGATCTGTCCGGCACCCGGCACCGACCGCACTGGCCTCCGCGCCAAGCTCCCTCGCCTGTTCGAGTTCCGCCCTAGCCTCGGCGAAGAGATCGCTCGCTGTTTCGCCGACCTCGCTCAACGTCTCGCGGTAGAATACCATACCCCTCTTGACAACCGTTCTGGCTGCCGGGCGCAATACGCGGCCGACCGTCTCAATCACGGTGGGTCCGAGCAGAACGGCACCGACCCCCACCGCCAGACCTGCCAAAAGATTACCTTTGAACATGTCCTCGATCAGGGCCATTGATCCCTCCTTCAACCTACGGGTCGAGCGCAGGCTTGCATGTCGGCGAGTACGGAAAATTATCAACGGCGCTCCCTTCGCCGCAATCGCCTTATCGCGACCGCGCTGCTCAGCTTGATGGCTGCGCTGTTTATCGCAACGATCGCAGTGCCGCACCCGGGCTTCTGGACACTCCTCGTCCGGGCGGCCGCCGAGGCGGCCGTAGTCGGGGCGCTCGCCGATTGGTTCGCGGTCACCGCTCTTTTCCGACGGCCCCTCGGCTTGCCGATACCGCATACTGCGATCCTGCCAAGAAGCAAGGAGAGGATTGGCGAGGGCTTGGCCACCTTTATCGATCGCAATTTCCTGACCCCCGAGCTGATCGGGGCGAAGCTGCGTTCGATCGATGTTGCCCGATCGGCCGCCGATTGGCTCTCCCGCCCGGCAAATGCCGACGCGATGGCGGATCGTCTCGTGCGCATTATGCCGCCTCTGCTCCGCGCCGTCGGAGACCGGGAGGTTCGCGAGTTTCTCGGCGACGTGCTCGTCAGGCAACTCGCCACGATCGATCTCGCCCCGCTCCTCGGACGGGCAATCACCATCCTGATGGCGAACGGGTTTCATGAAAGCGTGATCGACAGGTTCCTGGACGGCAGCCGCGAGTTTCTCACGAACCGGGAGGACGAGCTCTACGCGGCGGCGGAAATGCAGCGCCGCCGCTGGTGGATTCCGAAGGCGGTCAACCGGCAGATCGCAAGGGTGATCGTTGGCGGCGTTAAAGAAATTATTTCCAGTCTGCGTGAGCCCGGAACCGTCGCGCGCCAGAACCTGCTGCGCGCGATCGAGCACCTCGCGCAGGAGTTGTCTACCTCGCCCGAATATCGGGCGCGTATCGAGGAAGCCAAACTGCAGCTTCTTGAAGATGTCGAAGTGAGAGCATGGCTCAGCTCGACTTGGGATGCATTGGACCACGCGTTGCGGACTGACCTTGCCTCGCCAAGCTCGCGAATCCGACAAACCACCTCGGCTGCAGTTCGCTCACTCGGTCAAACCCTGCTCGCCGAGCCCGGCATGCGCGGCCGGCTCAATCGGACGATCGAAGCGCTGGCGATACGGGTCATTCCCTGGCGTGCCAAACTGGCGCAGTTCATCGTCGAAGTGGTCCGGCAGTGGGACACGCAGAGCTTCACCGACCGCCTCGAGCTGGTCGTCGGCCGCGACCTGCAATACATCCGCATTAACGGAACCCTGGTAGGCGGTCTCGTCGGTTGTTTTTTATACTTACTGTCAGCCATTGTCGACTGAAACACCTTAGAAGCGCGGTGACGGTGCCCCGTTGAGATGCGGGTAGTCCGCTTGCCATCCAGATAATTCAGCGCCGCGAGCAGGGTGATCGCTCCATGGCGGATCTCGTCGTGGGTTTTGAAGCTGGCGTGGCCGATGCCCGGGGCAAACAGGCCTGCGTGCGCTCCGGCGCCTGGCAGTGCGATTCTCATCGCAGCACCGAACCAGAGCCTTCCGAGCCGGATTGAGATAGAGCCCGATCACATTCCCAGAGCTTGGCCTCGAATTCTTTGTCCCGGGACAACTCGAGCGCGACAGGTGGGACCGCTCAAACCAAGAGGCGCAGAGAATTTTCGCTGAGTGCGGGGCCCGGCCGGAAAGAGCTGCTTTCCAACTCCGCCCGTTTGATCGCGGATACGCAGGGCCCTTCGCACGCCGCAGACACCCCTCGCCTGACGCGATCGTAAAACCGCAAACGCCAGCGCCAGGATTTGCGGCTGCTGACGTGACAGACCTCGGCGACACGCGGCACCCATCACGGAGCGCGCGTAGGATGGGCAATCCGATTTCTTGGCCTTCCTACTGGTACTATGCGCGCATATTGTCGCGGGCACGCCGAGTTGTTCTGGGTGCGATATTGCGAAGCAACGCCGCCGGCCTTCTGTCTCGCTTACGTTTGGCGCTGATTTTCCAACCGCGGATGAAGGGGAACAGCCTGGCCATGCCCGCGGCCGCGCCGATCCCGAACAGTGGCTGGTGGCGCTGCTCGCCCACGGGCCGTTCCCTGTCTCCGAGATAAAGCCCCACGCGAAGGACCACGGCTGGCCCTGGTAGCCCATCAAAGAGCGGTGCCTCGCCTCAAGTTGCCAATCGTTACCAAGGGGATTATCCAGCCCGACGGCTCGCGGGGCAGGCGATGGCGTCTCAAGGAGTGAGAGAGAAGGCTTCTCTCGTGTATACACGCATACGTTATAGGTGGAAACCGCGGCGGGGGAGAATAGGAGTGATAACCAAAAAATATGAAACGCAGTACTTGTTGGTTTTGTTGCTCGTACCGGTGATTATTGTTGCGCTTCCATACAGGAACGCCGATGCCTTGCCAAATGACTTGGATTTGACCGCGGCATATTGCCTAGGCGTAGCATTGAACGCGCTTGAGCGGCATCGTACAGATCTTGAAACCCCAGGCGGACCAAACTTACTCGAGATTGCTCAGGACAGGGTTCACCGCATAAACCAATACCTGCATGCGCGCGGGCTCTTGCCTCAAGACGATCATTTCAACGAAAAGAAGCCGCTGGCCGCGCCGATCGCAAAGGGTAGAGAAGATTCAGAGGCCGCATGGCGCCGCGCTGGCCGCAATAAAAAGTGTAGCAAGGGATGTGATGCGCGCGATCCAGTCAGTTATTATCAATGTCTAATCCGTTGTGGACAGCAATTCCCAATCACCCCTGCTAATGACAAGTGTGCGAAAATAGAGTCCCGTCTTCCGTTTTAGTGAAATATATCCGCGAGCCGGAAGGAGTTGCGGATCTCGCGCGATCTTGGCGCCGTCTCCGCGAAACCATGGATAGAGTGGGTTTCCTTCTCACGCTGGACGATCTTTCCTCGACGAAGCGGAGCAGTGTAATCACGGCCACGGCTCTGAGGTTCCCCGACAATGGCTACTCAAGCTGCTCGCCGGCCATCGCCGAAATCGCTTTCTGCGGGGCGGCCCCGGTGATAGTGGAACTCGATAGAAAAGCGAAAATTCGCTTATTGCCGATTCGGCTCAGCATCATCGGTTCTTTGTCGGATTTTCACGGCCAGGCTGTCGGGGTGCGCCGGCCTGACCCGTCCTCCGCAAAGGTTGCTGCAACAGAGTTGTTGGCCATTGTGCGCTCCTCATCGGATCAGGCCGAGAGATCCAGAGCCCAAGGCTGCGAATGATGGGTAATGAAAACTGCCTCGCGGTCTCGACGCACAGCTTCGGCACTGCATTTGGTCGCGGCCCGCGCGTCGAGGAATGGAGAACTGGCCTGTGCGACATTCGTTAACCGTTGGAGAATGAGATCGGTGCTCGACTAGCTCCACTCCCCATTGCTGGCGTACTGTCGGGGTGTCGCCGGGTAATAAATAGCTCTAATCTCTAAACCAAACGTAGGTGGGGGGCCGTCGGGTACGGATAATGTGTAGCAGCACCGACTGCGGCACCCGAACTCGGTGGACAGGGAGTGTGGCGGGGGGGCCGGAAAAATTGAGAGCTTTGGCAAATGGGATAGGCGTCCGACCGATGCGCTAGGACATCGCCGACGCTGGGCACGAGGATAATGGCGGTCCTGTTAAGATGAGGATCCGCTCAGAGCTTCACCTCGGCGCTGTCTCTCGGTTGACCAAAAAAGTAATAGGGGACGTTCTTTACTAGAACTGAAGTTGAAAACCTCACCTATCCACGCCGCCGATACCGACCTCGCGACGGTGGCTCGTAATATTTCGGTGGCGATGGCGACGCCACGACAGGCTCGGGCCGGAGTTTGCTGAGTATGGCTCTTAGTGTCTGAATGCGAGGCGATAACGGATAGCGGGCGCTATCGATGGTGCCGGCAAGTTCGTGGACCAGGGTCTCGGCTTCGATGTCGGTCAGATCAAAGTGCGTCATACACCGTGATATGGGGTCGCGGCACTAGGAAAAGAAGAGCCCAAAAGAGTCAAGCAGTTCGAGCAAGCATTTTCAATCAGAGGTTCCCCAGCAGCTGGGGCTAGTCCAGGCTGCAACTGCAAGAGACGAGCTGCTCGCGCTAGGCGCCCGCTGCCATGGCTGGAGGCCCCTGGTTGAACAGATCAGCAGCGCGTCGCCCCAGAAGCGTCAGCTGGCTCACAGTCCAGCTGACTATCGGAACAGAACGCGACGGCCTCGACTGCCGCCTGGTGCTGTGTCGAAGCGCGATCCAT
This sequence comes from Alphaproteobacteria bacterium, assembly GCA_017353855.1. Lineage (GTDB taxonomy): Bacteria > Pseudomonadota > Alphaproteobacteria > ATCC43930 > CGMCC-115725 > AP-15. The sequence continues at coordinate 37 of JAFMSA010000054.1, read as the reverse complement.
CCGGCGATGTCGCCTTGCTCGCTCGCAATCCCCTGAT
>JAFMSA010000449.1 GCA_017353855.1 Alphaproteobacteria bacterium | reverse complement strand
GGGCCAAGCCCTTCGGACCAAGCTTCTTCATCTTTTTCGTGATGTCGGCCATATCCTGATATTGTTTCAGCAGCCGATTAATCTCCTGCACCGAGGTGCCTGAGCCGCCGGCGATGCGGCGGCGCCGCGAGCCGTTCAGCAGCTTCGGATTGCGCCTCTCGCTCTTCGTCATCGACGAGATGATTGCTTCCTGGCGCTTGATAATGCCCTCGTCGACATTCGCGTCTGAAAGCTGCTTCTTGATCTTGCCGATCCCCGGCAGCAGCGACATCATCCCGCTCATCCCCCCCATCCGGCGGATCTGGCGCAGCTGAGCGGCGAGATCGTCGAGGTCGAACCTCCCCTTCTCCAGTTTGGCGGCGAGCTTCTCGGCCTCGTCGCGATCGACCGTCTCGGCCGCCTTCTCGACCAGGCTGACGACATCGCCCATCCCGAGAATGCGCCCGGCAATGCGCTCGGCATGGAACGGCTCGAGCGCATCGACCCGCTCGCCGATCCCCATCAGCACAATAGGCTTGCCGGTAATCGCGCGCATCGACAGTGCCGCCCCGCCCCGGGCGTCGCCATCGACCCGGGTCAGCACGATGCCGGTGATGCCGGCACGCTCGCCGAAGGCTTTGGCGACATTGACTGCATCCTGCCCGGTCATCGCATCGGCGACGAGCAGCGTCTCGTGGGGATCTGCGGCCTCGCGCACCGCTGCCACTTCGAGCATCAGCTCCTCATTGACGTGCAGCCGGCCGGCAGTGTCGAGAATAACAACGTCGTAGGCCTCCGTCCGGCCCGTGTGCAATGCCCGGCGGGTTATCGCAACCGGCTTTTCGCCGGCGATGACCGGCAGTGAAGTGACCCCGATCTGGCGAGCGAGCACGGCCAGCTGTTCTTGCGCCGCAGGTCGCTGCACGTCGAGCGAAGCCAGCAGTACTTTCTTGCGGTTACGCTGTTTCAGGCGATTGGCGATCTTTGCCGCCGTCGTCGTCTTGCCCGAGCCCTGCAACCCCACCATCAGGACGACGACGGGGGTCGGCGCATTCAAGTCGAGCCCGTCCGCCCTGGCGGCGTCCACCTCGCCGCCGAGCACTTCGACGAGGTGGTCGTGGACGATCTTGACGACCATCTGCGCCGGCGTCACCGAGCGGAGCACCTCCTGTCCGAGCGCCTTCTCCCGGACTGCAGCGACAAAATCGCGGACCACCGGCAGCGCCACGTCGGCCTCGAGCAGCGCAATGCGGATCTCACGCAGAGCCGCTCCGACATCGTTCTCGGTCAGAGCGCCGTGCCGGCGCAGCCGGTCGAACACATCGCCCAGGCGATCGGTCAGACTGTCGAACATCGGGTCCTCGATAACGCTCTGCGACGGCGAAAGCGCCAGTGCGCGATACTCGCGGACTGGCGGCCCCCTTACGGAGGTGCGTCGCTCGCTTCCCTCGGAAACGTACACGAAAGCTAATTGCGGCGCAGCCTTCTGTCAATTGCAAGCCGCAGCCTGATCGGAGGCTCACGCACCTCTACCGCCCCGTCAGATGACGACTGTCGGGCCCACGCCCGCCGCGAGTCGCGCTCGCCGCGCAACGCGGCGCTTGTTTCCGACAGGGTTCGCTCCTTAACCATGACGTCCCAGCCGATGCGCACAAGTGTGTTTGCGGCCGGCCCGCCCCCGGGGCTCGGCCCTGACCGCGTCAGGTTAGGACGCCGACAATCATTGGCACCGTCTCAGCAGCGATCCCCCGCGACAGCGGCGATTCTCCTGCTAAGTTGGGTGAGAGCCGTCGTTGACCGGCGGAATTCCTGGGCTAATGGCGCAACGCTGGCTTCGCGCCGCCGTCTGAGCTATTGAAATGACGGGGGAATGCACAATGCAACACCGAACAACGATCGCCTTGCTCGCGGGCGCGCTCACGCTGATGGGTTTTCCGGCGTTTGCGCAAGATCTGCCGGATTCAGGGTCTAAGAACTTCACCCCACCCAGCGACACTCCGAGCTATTTCAACAAGGAAACCGCGCCGGTCTCCGCCCGCACAGACGACACGACCGAGAAGGACTGGTCGGCCGTCGACGCGCTGGCTCCGCACCGCGCAGCCCGGCATAGGGTGCATTCGATCCGTCGGTTCGCCGGGCGCCACGGCCGCTACGCCGTTCTGCACCCCTCAGCCAAGCATGCAGGATCCAAAGCGCTGGGGACCACTCACGCCAGAAGCGCGCCGGCGACCACGGCCAAGCACGGCAGGTTCAGTTCGGGGCGCGCCAGCGCCGCGGGCAAGCATCGCGGAGCTTAGCCCGAGCAGCGCACCACCCGGACTGTCCCAGCCGTTTCGCTGTTGGACAAGCTCGGGTCTGCGGCCATATAAGCGGCGCCATGGCCAAGGTGCCGTTTCTCAAAATGCACGGGCTCGGCAACGATTTTGTCGTACTCGATTTTCGGCAGGCTGCGGTCCCGGTCAGCGCGGCCGCGGTCCGAGCATTGGCAGACCGACGTACCGGTATCGGCTGCGACCAGGTGATCGTGCTCGAGGCGCCCCACCATTCCGCCGCCAGGGTTTTGATGCGCATCCGCAATTCCGATGGCAGCGAGGCCGAGGCCTGCGGCAACGCCGCACGCTGCATTGCCGATTTGCTCTATCGCGAGACCGGCGATCCGCGGCTGCCGATCGAGACCATGGCAGGGCTGCTCGAAGCGGAGGTCCTGGCCGACGGGCGCATCTCGGTCGACATGGGACCGGCGCGAACCGACTGGCGCGACATCCCGCTCGCGCAACCCACCGACACTAATCATCTCGAATTGTCGGCCGGACCGCTTTCGGACCCGGTCTGCACTAATATCGGCAACCCCCATGCGACGTTTTTTGTCGACGATATCGACAAGGTGGACCTCGCTTCGCTGGGGCCGGCTCTCGAATGTCATCGGCTGTTTCCGCAGCGCGCCAACATCGCCGTGGCGAGCGTACGCGATCGCAGCCATATCCGGTTGCGCGTCTGGGAGCGGGGTGCGGGGATCACTTCAGCCTGCGGCAGCGCCGCCTGCGCCGCTCTGGTCGCGGCGCATCGAAGGGGCCTGACAGGGCGTGCCGCTTTCGTCGAGCTGGATGGCGGGACCCTCGAAATCGGCTGGCGCGAAGACGGCCATGTGATCATGACCGGACCCGCCAGTCTGAGCTTCGAGGGCAGGTTCGACCCGGCGTTGCTCGCGGCAGGCTGAGCGATGCCTGATAACGAGGTCATCACGTTCGGCTGCCGGCTAAACGCCTTCGAATCCGAAATCATCCGCCGCGCCGCGGAGGCCGCCGGTCTCTCGGGCGCGGTCATCGTCAATACCTGCGCGGTCACCGCCGAAGCAGAGCGTCAGGCGCGCCAGGCGATCCGGCGCGCCCGGCGCCGGCATCCCGCGGCCGCAATCATCGTGACGGGCTGTGCCGCCGACCTCGCCCCGGAGCGCTATGCGGCGCTCCCCGAAGTCGACCGCGTGCTCGACAATCGGGCAAAGCTTCGCCCACAGAGCTATTTGCAGGAGGACACGCCGGCCGATTTGAGCGAAACCGCCGCGCACCTCATCGACGGGTTTGAAGGTAAAAGCCGCGCCTTTGTGCAGGTCCAGCAAGGCTGTGACCACCGTTGCACGTTTTGCGTGATCCCGTTCGCACGAGGTCCCAGCCGGTCGCTGCCGATGGGTGTTATCGCCGATCAGACGCGCCGGCTCGTAGCGGCCGGTTGTCGGGAAATCGTGTTGACCGGGGTCGACCTGACGGCTTATGGCGCCGACCTCCCCGGGCAGCCGAGCCTCGGTCAGATGGCGCGCCGGCTCCTCGCGGCGGTTCCTGGGCTCGGCCGATTGCGGCTGTCCTCGCTCGACCCGGCGGAGATCGATGCGGAACTCTGGCGTCTGTTGGCCGAAGAGGAGCGGCTGATGCCACATCTGCATCTCTCGCTGCAGGCCGGCGACGATCTGACCCTCAAACGAATGAAGCGGCGCCACTCCCGATCCGACGCGATCGCCGCAGCGCGCCGCGCCCGAGCGTTGCGGCCCGACGTGGCTCTCGGTGCCGATCTGATCGCCGGGTTTCCCACCGAGACCGAGGAGATGTTCCGCCGCAGCCTCGACCTGATTGCCGAGTGCGCGCTGGCATTCGTTCACGTGTTCCCTTACAGCCCGCGACCCGGAACACCCGCCAGCCGTATGCCGCAGCTGCCCCCTCCCGTCATCAAAGAGCGGGCCGGGCGGCTTCGCGAGGCAGGGACGCGCGCACTTGCGGCCGAGCTATCCTCGCGCATCGGCGGTGAAACAGAGGTGCTGGTAGAAGAGCCCGGCCTGGGCCGGGCCGCCTTCTACGCAGCCGTACGCTTTGCAACCTCAGGTATCGAGGGGTCGGTGCGGCGTATGCGCCTTGTCGGCAGCAATGGACGCAGTCTACTCGGAGTACCGGTTCAATGAGACTTTGGCGACGCTCGAGCCCCGGGCC
>JAFMSA010000448.1 GCA_017353855.1 Alphaproteobacteria bacterium | reverse complement strand
CGCGATGGAGCGCGGGGACTGGTACGCGAACCTCTCCACGAAGGCCGCCGCCGCTGGTTCCGCGGTCACCGCGAAAGCCTGGGGTAACATAGCGGTCGAGGCCTACAAAGAGGCCGCGACCTTGGCTGAGAAACTGCGGAAACTGAACTGATGAACCCCGTCACCTTCTACAAACCGCGCGGCGCGGGAGCCGTGATCCTCGCGATGCGCGACGGCAAGATCCTCGCGAAACTGACCCGCTACACCGGCTTCGGCCGCGGCACATGGCTCGTGCAAAGCCATGCCGGGCTCGACCTCGGCGGCAAGAGCGGTCATCCGGGGGTCCGAGGCTTTTACAAACTGGCGGATGCGAAGCGCGCAATCCTCGCCGCCGCGTCCAGCAAGGAGCCGGCATGATCGAGTTTCAGCATCTCGGTCCCCGCAACATCGTCGCATTGCGCGACGGCGAGATCATCGCCCGGCTGAATTATTCGAAGAAAACCGGCTGGATGGTCCACGCGTACGGGCTCGATATCGGCGGACGCAATGACCGGGTCGGTCCGGGAGTGCGCAGCTTCCCGAGCCTGGACGAGGCCGGGCAAGCCGTGATCAACGCTGCAGAAGGAAAGGAAGTTAAATGACGGCGCGCTACGTCATTTGGAAAGTCGGCTACCACTACGAGATTTTTGACATCCAAACCGGCGAGACACTAAAGCGGCAGTTCAGCACTCAACGAGCCGCCGCCAATTACATCGATGAACAACTAGAAGGAAAGGAGCCAAAATGAGATTCGAAGTTTCGATCCGATGCGACAACGACGCGTTCTGCGATCTCGACGGCAAACCCGATCCGGGGGCCGAGGTCGCCGCGATCCTGCGCCGGCTGGCGAACAAAATCGAGGCTAACCTATCGGACTACGGCGAGCTGCTCGACACGAGCGGCAACAAGGTCGGCCGGTTCGAATTTATCCCGGAGGAGGAATGATCTACGAAATCGTCATCGACCGCCACGGGCAGGAGACCCGCTTCGAAGTGACCAAGCGCGAGAGCGCGATCCGCGCCTTTGCCAATTGGACCCGCGATCCCGATACGTTCAGCGCCACCATCTACAGCATCAGCGATGACGGGGAAATCACGCAGCTCCGCCATTTCGAGCGGGACGATAGCTGATTTTTCGGGCCTAGCTCTTGCAGTCCGCTGCAATAACGCCATATTTAAGACGTAGGAAAGGAGAGCAAAATGGCCAAACCGAAACGGAAACTGACCTTGGCACGGGTTATGAAGGCTGCCGAGCGGGACGACAACAGCGGGTTCTGCATCAAATGCGGGGCCAAAGCCCACGGCGTCGAACCAGACGCGAGACGGTATCGCTGCGAGAGCTGCGGCGAGAACAAGGTCTACGGGGCCGAGGAACTGGTTCTGATGATGAGCGGGTTCTGAGGAAAGGAGAACACCAAATGACCAAAAAACAGCGGTTGAAGGCGACGATCGCCGAACTCAACAAGCTGCACAGCGATCTGGAGATGTTCACCGGCCAAGGCGAGCCGTGGTACGACGACTTATTCAGCCGCGTCGGCTGCATTATCGCACTGGCGAAAGGCGAGATCGAACCGGAAGATATGATCGAGCCGGAGCCGGTCAAGTGAACTGGTTCGAGAGCCAGCGCCTGCAGTGGATCGCCGAGACATTGCGCGTGTTCGGCTACATCAACCGGGCACATATCGAGCGCAAATTCGGCGTGTCGACGCCGCAGGCCTCGAACGACCTGCGCAAGTTTGCGCAGCTCTATCCCGAGCTGATCGTCTACAACATCAACACGAAGCGCTACGAGGCGCGGCCGGACTTGCAGTCGGAAGGCAAAACCCCATATAGAATACGTAGGAAAGGAGCCCGCAATGACCCCAGCAAAACTCAAACGCCGCGCCGAAGCGCTCGCGAAGGCGATCGCGAAAATCACCGACGATAACGGCAGGCATCCGACCGTGTTTATCCGCAACGACCGGCCGAATGTCATCGTGTCGGCCGAGGACGGCGGCTACTTCGCGGATTACTACGGCGAGTACCGCGGCGGTTACCCGTGGATCCACCCCAAGCTGGAAGAGTTCGCGACAAAGCGCGGCTACTTCTGGGAGTGGGAACACCCCGGCTCGATCATGCTATGCGAGTAAGGAAAGGAGAAGTTATGGAGTTTCTGCGGCTGAATATCAACGACGAGGATACGCCGGTCCTGGTCGGCATCGCGAACATCGTCCGCATCCTGCCGCTCGGCGCGAATGGCGAGGGCACGATCGTCGAGACGACAAACGGCACGTTCACGGTCGTCAACAAGTTCGACGACGTCGAGGGCGCGCTGGAACGGAATATCCGCGACCCGGAGCCCGTGACGTTCCACGAGCATTACCAGGATCTGAAGGAGGCGCGCGACGCGTATCGCCGCGATAATCTAAAACTGGCAACAGTGGAAACGCCGCGCGACGGCGAAGGGCGCTCGAACGGGGCCGAGTATCTGGTTCACGACGGCGTCGTGCTGCCGCCGAAAGGCTCACAGGCTCTCGCACTTCTGCTCGTACAGGCTTCCGCGAAGCTGCCCACAGACCGTACCCGCGAGGAGGCGGCGGCCTATGCATGGGAGAAAGCGGAATTCCAGAAAAAGCGCGAAGCCGAGATGAACGAATGAACCGATAATGATGAGTGCAGCCGTTTGGTTCGTGGGAACCGTTGGTGGAGAGCGCCCGAGCCGATTGATGAGGGAAAGAACCGTAGGCGCAGAGCGGGCGACACTTGACACCGGCTGCAAGCCGGACTAAATAAGATCCGTTGAGACTGGGTCGCGGCCACGCGGCTTGAAAACCCTCGGAGCCCCCTTCCGGGGGTTTTCCCGTTTCAGACCAGAAACGGCAGCTCGAGCTGCACTTCCTCTTCCTCCGGCCCCGGCTCCTCGGGCTCCTCATGCGGGATCGGCGGCGGCTCCGGCGTCGATGGAGTTGGCTCCGGGTGCTCTTCGCTCATCGGCTCGACTCCTCGGTGTTGGGAATTGCCCGCCAGCTGATGCCGCCGGCGCGCGGCACGATCTTGCGGGGCGGCTCGATCTTCGAGGGAGGTGGCGCGCCGCCGCCGTCATAGGGCGGGCGGGTAAGCGCCGGCTGCAGATACCACGGGGCCATGTCGCGATTCAGATCCTCCGGTGCGTGGCCGAGGAATTCCTGCGCCTCGGGCCGTTCGATGAACGGGACGCTGACTTTGCTCGGATCGACGATCTCGGTTGAGTTGCTCGTCGATTGCGGTTCGCTAGTTTCTTGCGGCTGCTGCGATCGGGCCATACGCACCCCTTATTCGGTTCGCTCGACAAGGACGGCTGCGCGCATCCACTTCGGTTCGCTCGGTTAACTCGGCTGGCGCTCAGCACCAACGGTCCCCGCATCGTTAACGGCTGCGCTCGGTCTCTGACGGCTCCCTTCCCTCGCGCGGCTAGTGCCATACAGGTCGAATGTCGTCCAGGAGCGGATAGGGCGGCCGGATGATCCGCTCGGACATTTCGAGGATGTGCCGGTCGACCCGCGGCATGCCGGGCTTGCCGAGCAGCATGACCATGACGCCGGCCGTCACGTTCGCGACGTCGTCATGCGCGCCGGGCCCGTGGTCGATGCTTTCATGGCCGCCGCGCGCGGTGCGGCGCTCGAGGCCGAGGAGCTGGTTGTAGAGCCGCCGGTCATCGAGAAGTTCGCAGCGGCTGGCGTTGAGGATCGGCAAAAACTCGAGATAGATGTCCGACTTGCGCTTCTTCGCAATGTCGTAATGGATGCCGCTCTTGCGGAACCGCTCCTTCGGCCATTCGCCGGCGTAGTGGTCGCCTTCGACCCTTGCGATCCGGTAGGAGTGCAAGGTGCGCACGAACTCCTCGACGACGGCCTCCGGGCTGAACGGCGGGCGGCGCTCGCGGAGGAGATCGAGCACGGCGCGGCCGGTCTTCCGGTCGACATGGCCGATCGCCAGGGTCATGCTGTCGGCGCTGCCGCCGGACGGGTCGACAAAGCCTTTATACGCGACACCGTGCGCCGGCGGGATCTCGTGGCAGCCTTTCGAGATGACCTCGTCGAGCGCCTCGCGCGTGACAAACGCATCGACGTCGGAGCGGAACTCGGCTCCGTATTCGGCGGCGGCGCTGAGCGGATCGAGTTCGTACTGCTCGGCGAGGAAGGATTGCGGGACCGTCGGGTTCATCCAGCGCGTCGCGGCCTGCCAGACGAGCGGGCCGCCGGGCCGGCCGAACCACCGGTCGTAATAGTCCCACAACACGCCGCGCCGGCTGTACGGGCTGGACGAGCCGAGGAGGAGCGCGTTCGGGATCGTCGCCATCGCCGGCTCGAGTGCCGAAATGATCTCGCGGTCGGGATTGGCCGAGCTTTCTTCCGAATGCCAGAACGCGATCTCGTCGCAAAGGGCGGCAAGCACGGTGCGGCTGCGGACCGCGCGATAGCTCGCG
>JAFMSA010000447.1 GCA_017353855.1 Alphaproteobacteria bacterium | reverse complement strand
AGCAGGAGCTGACATTGATTTCACAGAGGACGTAGGTGTCCTCACCCGATGACTTGCGCGGACCGTACAGGAAGTCCGCGTCCCAGATGATCGGCAGCCGCGCTCGGTCAATGCCCAGCACCTCGGTCATCTGCGGCACCCACTCATCTTCCATCTTGGCCCGCAGCGCCTGGAACGGCTCGGCATCCGGTCCGTGCATGATGCGCGGTCCGGGTTGTGCAGCCGGCGAATCCGGCCCTTCCGGCGGCGGCGGTATCAGCGCCTTGATCAGCTGGTGGCCAAAGCCCACTACCTTATCGATCCCCATGTAACAACGGATCATCCCCTCCGGCAGACGCGGCTGGAATGGTTGGTCGATAATACACCCGCCCCAACCGAAATAGGGCTCGCAGCGCGCCATGAAGTCTCCCAATGGCAGCTCCTCCGGGATGCTGCCGTGCAGCGCGTGGAGCGCCTGGACGGTCGTTCCCGCCACCAGCTCGACCTTCCACACGCCCTGCCCGCCATTGCCGCGGTTCTGTTTGAGCACGCGAGGCGCAGACGACCGCAGCCGGGGAGGAAAGTCGGTGGTGAATTCGGCTGTCGTCCTATAGAGATGCGTGTCGGCGCCCCAGCCGAGATGCCGGGTGCGGTAGAGCACCTCCTTGACCCCCATGTTTAGCACCACGTCAGGGTGCGCGCTGACCCAGGGACCCTCCGCCGCTACGTCGCGCAGTAACGGATCGAGCGCAGCCCTGGTCTTTCCTCGATGGATCGGGTCGACCCAAACAAGAACGCCGTCCGTCGCCAGCAGCTGCCGCCGCACTTCGTCCGCAAACTCCTCGTCGTATACAGCCGGCTCGGCATGGATGCCCAACGCCGCCAGCTCTTCGAAGATGCGGTAAAAGCGATTGTTGCCGGCATCCGCGGTCCGCCGCGCCGCGGCATCGCCGCGCCATAGAATAGCGATTTTGTGGGGTCCAGGCTTAGTTTGGCGTCCGGTCATGCGGTCCTCCTCGCATCGCGAGAGGCGCAGCGCTTGGACGGATCGTCTGACGGGGTGTCTGCTTTGACCCCGCAGCGATGGTATTACATCACGGCTTCGCCGACAACGCCCTTGGAGAGGGGATGAACCGGTGGAAATCGTCCGGGAACGTAAGCACCGCAGCGCCCTCCTCGCGATCGCCTCAGCATTCCTGTTTGGCGCCAGCGCCCCGATCGCCAAGCTGCTCCTCGGCGTCACCGATCCGCTTTTGCTTGCCGGGTTGCTTTATCTCAGTTCGGGTACCGGCCTTGCGCTGGTGAAAATCGGGGGTGGCTCGCTGGGCCTTGGCCGGTCCGAGGCTCCGTTGCGCGGCCACGACCTGCCCTGGCTTGCCACGATCGTGCTGTTCGGCGGTATTCTGGGTCCGGCCTTGCTGATGTGGGGCCTGACGCTGACACCCGCCTCGACCGGCTCCCTTTTGCTCAACACCGAGGGCCTCGCCACGATGGCGATCGCCTGGGTTGTTTTTCGAGAGAATGCCGACCGCCGGATATTCGCAGGGGCGATGGCAATCTTTGCCGGCGCGGTCCTGCTCTCCTGGCCGCAAGCGGCGGGCTCCGGCCCACAACTCAACTGGGGAAGCGTGCTGATCGTGCTTGCCTGCCTGTCATGGGGCATTGACAACAATCTCACCCGCAAGCTCAGCGCCGCCGATCCGCTACAGATTGCGATGATCAAGGGATTGGCCGCCGGTACGGTAAATTTTGCACTGGCGCTCGGTCATGGTGCGACGTTGCCGGGACTAGCAACGCTCGCCGCCGCCGCGGGGGTCGGGTTTTTGGGTTACGGCACCAGTCTGGTGCTGTTTGTGCTCGGACTGCGCCACTTGGGAGCCGCGCGCACCGGCGCATACTTCTCGACGGCCCCCTTCATCGGCGCAGCCCTTGCATTGCCGCTGTTCGGCGAGACGCCAACCCTTATTTTCACCGGCGCGGCACTGCTTATGGGAATCGGGGTGTATTTGCATCTCGCCGAGGCGCATGACCACGAGCACTTGCACGAGCCGCTCGATCACGAACACCGGCACGTACACGACATGCATCACCAGCATGACCACACGGCAGCCGATCCGGCCGGAGAGCCCCATAGCCACTGGCATCGGCACCCGCAGGTTATGCACAAGCATCCGCATTACCCGGACCTGCATCACCGTCATGGGCACGTGTGAACGGGTGGAACGAACGCCCAACGCCGAGGAACCGTGGATGACCGAAAGGGCGCAACGGCAGGAGGTCGCGCAGCCGGTTTCTTTCGTTGCTTTGTTCACGGGTTCCTGATCGTTTGAGTCTGCGGGGCCGGCGGCGGTAGCGGGCTTGTTGGGGCGCAGCCCATCGCGGTCGAGAGCCGCCGCTGGATCAGCGACCTGGCATTTACCGACACCGTCAGCCTTTGCCAGTTCATGCCTTGACCCAACATTGTCGGTACTGCGGTCTGCGTCGGAACGAATTTGCAGGGGTCGTGGCCGGGCGCGGGCCAGGAACCTTCACAGTTGATCGGTGATATCCGAGGACGAGGACGAGGATCGATCGTATCCAGCGCCGCTCGGGAGAACAGCGAAGCGGGTGAGCCCGCCCGATCAGTCCCGCCACAGAGGGCCGCGATGGATCGTGGCACGCCACCGACTTAGAGTGCGCAGCATCGTTGCCCGGCAGAATGCAGGCATCGCAACCAGCGTTGGCTGGGGTGCTTGGACCGCCGATGTTTGGTCAGGTCGCAGCGAACGGTTCGACGAACGCCAGCTCCAACGATTCGATACCCCTGCAAACCGGCACTTTCATTAGGCCGAATGGTTTCAAAAAATACGCGTTACCACCTGACCGCAACGCGTTTCGCCCGCCCGCATGTCACATGAGCGTGCTAGACTGGCCGAGCAGCTGGTTTCCCCCGCTGGTTGCGTGGTGTTCGAGCCCGGCCGTTCCCCCAGCCGGTGTTCTATTTTGAACGCGTACGAAGGGGGTTTCGCATGTATAGCCTGGGACGGGCGGCAAGAGCGGTCGGCAAGGCCAAATCGACAATCTCGCGCGATGTGAAAATCGGGCGGATTTCTGCCACGCGCAATCCGGATGGCTCATGGGCGATCGACCCGGCAGAATTGCATCGCGTCTATCCGGCAGCAGCTGCGGCGAACGGTTCGACGAACCTTCAATCGAACGATTTGCAACCCCTGCGAACCGGCACCGGAATGGCGGTAATGCGGCGGGAAATCGAGCTATTGCGTGAACAACTCGCCGATCGGGATGGAACGATTCGCGATTTGCGCGGCCGACTCGATGCCAGCGAAACGGAACGACGCACCGGTGACGAGGAACGCCGCAGGACGCAAACGCAATTGACTGCGTTGTTGAACGACAGGCGCGAGCCGCCAGCCGCGGACCCACCGGCATCTCGACGTTGGCGGCGCCGGGTGTTGGGCTGGATCGTGAGGCAGCATGTATAGCGGCAGTCCATATGCTGCCATTGCTGATCGCAGCGTTCCGGCTTTGGGCGACTAATCGGCAAACCCCCAAAGTTCCGGCAGCGCGATGGAGCTTTGTCCCGGGTAAGGGTAAGGGTAAGGGTAAGGGTAAGGGCTCTATGCGGCATTACCGCACTCTTGCCGGGTGCAGATCGAGGCGTTCGAGGGGCCGCTGCCGGCTGCCTTGGACTTGACTCGCACCGGCGTTGCCGGACGCCAAGGAGTCAGATGACGGTCGCTCCCCGACTTTGAGCGATGTTGTAGCGGGGTGCCGGAACCGCGCTCGAGAGACGGCCAGCTATGGCGCGCCGAGCGGCCTCGAAGCGATCGCACTCAGTTTTGTTGGGTAGCGAAGGGATGGTGACGAGCTAACCCTGGTCGAACCGGCAAGCGCGGCGTCAACCATATCCTCCCGTCGCCAGTGATGTGTGCAGCTTGCGCGACGCGGCGGAATCGCAGTGTGCGGCGCGATCCTGTCGCGCAATCGCGGTCGCCTTTATCGCCGCCATCCTGCGGGTGCCGCTGTTGCGCCAGGTCGTGCCGGCGAAAGCGCCGCCACTGTCCGACAGCCATTGAGGCAAGGAGGGACCTGTGCGGCTGGCATCCGCGGTTCGTCTGCCATTCCATCGCCGCCGTCGGCCGCGGATACCAAGGTCAGGGCTAGAGCTAGAGGTCGGAGGCAGCACTCGAAAAACCCAAGAAATCTTCACAATCGCCTAAAGGAGGAAGTTCGATGGTTGATAAAAAAAATTAAGAGAATGGAGCGATGCTCCGGTTCGTGTCGCGGCTGAGACACTTTACTTTTCTCCGGAAATAGCGAATTTGGGGATGCCGTCGAGCAGGATCTTCGCATACAGAGCCGACGGGACTCCATTATTCAACGTTGCAACGTAACGAATACTGCGAGGTCGCGAACGGCTTTGCGATGCGCTGCTACCAACTTCTGCGTGATGGAAGCGGCAAGTGCTGAGCGTTCTGACGTC
>JAFMSA010000446.1 GCA_017353855.1 Alphaproteobacteria bacterium | reverse complement strand
CAGGTCGGAGGGCTTGCCGACGCCCATCAGATAGCGCGGCCGATCCTCCGGCAATGCAGGCACGATCGAGTCGAGGACCGCGAGCATCGTCTGCTGCTCTTCGCCGACCGCGAGCCCGCCGATCGCATAACCATCGAAGCCGATGTCGAGAAGCCTCGACACGGAGCGCAGGCGCAGCTCAGGGTATATACCGCCTTGCCAGATGCCGAAGATACCGTGGCCCGGCCGCTCGACAAAAGCACGACGCGAGCGTTCCGCCCAGCGCATGGTCAATTCCATCGCGCTTTCGACCGCCTCGTGCGGCGCGGGGTAGGCGACGCACTCGTCGAGCGCCATCGTGATGTCGGCGCCGAGCAGATGCTGGATTTCGACCGAGCGCTCAGGCGTCAGCTCGTAAAGGCTGCCGTCGAGATGCGAGCGAAACGTGACGCCGGTCTCGGCGATCGTGCGCCGGGAGGCAAGCGACATGACCTGAAAGCCGCCGGAATCGGTCAAGATCGAACGGCGCCAGTTCATAAAACGATGGAGACCGCCGAGCGCAGCGATCCGCTCGGCACCAGGCCGCAGCATCAGGTGATAGGTATTGCCAAGAACGATGCCGGCGCCGGTCGCGGCCACATCCTCGGGCGTCATCGCCTTGACCGTTCCGGTTGTCGCCAGCGGCATGAAGACCGGCGTCTCGATCTCGCCATGCGCCGTCACAAGCCGCCCCCGGCGTGCCCTGCCGTCGCGCGCCAACACCTCGAACTCGATCATGGCCGCTCAATAAGGCAGGCGTCGCCATAGGAAAAGAAGCGGTAGCCCCGGGCGACGGCGTGCGCATAGGCAGCCCTGACGCGTCCGAGCCCGGCAAGAGCGGCGACCAGCATCATCAGGGTCGAACGTGGCAGGTGGAAATTGGTCAGCAGCATATCGATGGCCCGGAAGCGATAGCCAGGCATGATGAACAATCGGGTTTCCCCGTCAAAGGGCTGGATTTCGCCATTCTCGGCCGCCGCGCTCTCAAGCAGGCGCAGGCTCGTCGTCCCGACCGCGACGATGCGCCCGCCTCGGCCCTTCGCAGCCGTAATCCGCTCGGCGACCTCGGAGGAAAGAACGCCCCATTCGGCATGCATCGTATGGTCGCGCGGATCGGCGACCTTGACCGGCAGAAACGTGCCGGGTCCGACATGCAGTGTCAGCGTCGTCCACACGATGCCCCGTTGCCGAAGCGCGTCGAGAAGGACAGGCGTGAAATGAAGACCGGCCGTCGGCGCCGCAACAGCCCCTTCGCTGCGGGCGAACATCGTCTGGTAATCATTTCGGTCGCGCGGATCACCTCCGCGCAGGCGCTTGATGTAGGGCGGCAGCGGCATCGAGCCGTGGCGGGCGAGTGCCTCCCGGAATGGCGCTGCTTCAAGCCCGAAGGCCAGACTGATGTCGCCTTCCGGGTGTTTCTCGGCGACCGTGGCGGTGAAACCCTCCGCGAAGACGAGCCGGTCGCCAATCCGCAGCCGCCGCGCGCCCTTGGCAAAAGCCTTCCACACCCCTCCGCCGAGATCGCGGTAGAGGGTGATCTCGACCTGGGCCCCGCCACGATGCCCGACCAGGCGCGCCGGGATCACCTTGGTGTCGTTGAAGACGAGCAGGTCACCGGACTGCAGCAATCCCGGCAAATCCTTGATCCGCCTGTCCTCGAAGCCGCCTGACGCCGGGACGAGCAACAGGCGGGCGGCATCGCGCGGCTCGCACGGGTGCGATGCGATCAGTCCGCGCGGCAAATCGAAATCAAAATCCTCGACCCGCATCGGTGTCTAAAAAACCCCACGTCCAAGCACCGCGCCGCTACCAGCGGCATTGGCATCGTCATTCGTAATGATGGTGTCATTCGTTTGTCTGTGGAACCCACTGCGCCGGGAATGCGCGAGGCAGTCGCGCACCGGATGATGAGTGCAGCGCAATCATACGCAATTTTTCCCCGCTTACGGCGGATCGCCGGCTCTCATGTTGACCGGAATTGAAGGGAGAATGAGCCTCGACATTCCGAGAGCCGCATCTGATGCCGTTCGCAAAGCGACGAACTCTTGTTCGGTTGTGCCATCATGCATATGGAGATTTTGCGCCCGCTGCTCGGCGACGGCGCTTTCCCGGACGTAGATTGCCGGCTTTTCGTTGTAGTCATGCCAGGTGAACCAGCGCTTGTCCGCCGGCAAGGCGAGAATGCGACGGATCGCTGGTAAAGGTGAGCGCGCCCCGCCGAGACGGCATTACGATGCAACGGACAAGGCCGCGCTTCGACTATTGTCGCTACGAAAACGGCCGGCGAGCGTGTCCTCGTGGCCCGGCAACCGGGCCGAGCCGTTGATCAGCGCCAGGCGTCGACCGAGATTGTGCGTTCGTAGCGGGCCCCGAACATTTTCCAGGCCCCTTGCGCCTCGCCGCCGACGACCGCGATGTTGATTTCCCTTGGTTCGAACATCTGGACAACCTCGTCGGGAGCCACCTTTAGACGACTCGCATAGGGCTCCACGCCCGCTACCGCCAGCGGCCGGAGCAAGGTCTGAACCCACTGGTCATCCCAGTATTCGCGCGCCGGCAGACGCGCGTTCGCGGCGCACCAGTCGATCAGCTGCTGCTTCGTCGTCACGCCGCGCTCGACGAAGTGCCGCGCGACGATCGGGTCCATGACCAGGAGCGGCGGGAAATGCGCTCCGGCACTGAGACAACGCCGCATCTTCTCCTGCCACGTCTCACGGGGCCCGTAACCTTCCTGCACGTAGCGCAGACCGAAGAACACGCTGACGGCGCTGTCTCCCTCCGCATAGCCTTTCTGCACGTGCAGCGGCTCCCATGGGCTCTTTTCTTCGTGCTCGGCGAAGCAGGCGCTGTAGGCGAGGCCATTGCCGAGCGTTCCCATATAGCTCTCGCCCGGCACCGAACCGCCCTGCAAGTTCTGCGACAATAGCGCGTAGGCGCGGCCGATCGCGACGTTGGCGTGATTGTAGGGTCCCAGCGCGCCGATCCCGAAGTTCATGCCGATCTCATGGCGGATCGGGCCGTTGACCACGGCCATGTTGGTCATCGAGGTCGTGCTGCTGGATTTGGCGGTCGATCCGCTTGCTGCCAGCGCCAGGATGACCGGAAAATATTCCGGGCGCGCACCCGCCATCACAGCGTTCACTGCGACCTTCTCGACGGTGTATTCCCAGAACTCGCGGAATGAGGTCGGGCGCATCCGGCCGACAATCTCGTCGGGCGGGTGGCTCGTGGCTTTGAGCATCGCCGCGACGCGCTCTTCGGTCGGCAGCACGATCGGCAGATAGTCGGTCCAGTGGTTATCAATGAACAGCCGCTGCAGGTTCCCTTCGCTGTCAGGCGCGAGCAGCCGCGGAGTCGCACGATCGAACGACAATCCGGTCAAATCCTCCGCGTCGAGCGGGGAGGTCAAGGCCTCGATGACCTCCTGCATGAATGGGCGACCGGAGGTCGGGTCGCTGCCTTCAATGTAGGCGCGCAGCTCGGCGCGGGACAGATCGACGACCGGCTGTGGCACGAAGGTTTGCCGCGTGCGCGGCATGCCGTTGGCGGTGGCGGTCGCCCGCGCGACCCCGGCAAACACGTTGGTATGCACGGCGACGCTCGGGACGCCGGCCTCTTCCAGCAGCATGGTAAGCCCGACGACCGTCGGGCTGCAGGTGCTTCACAAACCGACGCCGAGAATGGCACCGTCCCCTTCGCAAGCAACCCTTGCACGCATGTCGGCGTCGTCGACCCAGCTCTGCCGCGGCTGGATCAGCCGCGTCGTGACTGACGGAAGGTTTTTGGCGAACCAATCCTCCAGTTCGCGCATGAAGTTCTCGGAATTGTCGAACAGACAATCGACGAGATAGAGGAGCTTGCCGTCGAGGCTCTCGCGCCGCTGCGCCAGACGCTTGCCGACCACCTTGGGCGGATAACCCCGCGGATCGTGGGCCGTCAGCAGCTCAGCCATGCATCCATCCAGAAAATCCGGCGTATAAAGTGCCGGCCAACCGGGTCAGGATAACCCAATCACCCGCCCGAATCCACTCAAGGCCCATGCCTGTGCTCTGTTAGGCGCAGGCTGCTCACCGCTGGACACAGTGCGGACGCGGTTGATTGCGCGCGGTAGGCGGGATCAGCGAGCGAGACGATGGACCGCTCGCGCCGGCGACCAATACGCAGCATTCAACCCCGAGGCACGTACTGCAGGAGTCCCCAAGACCCGGAACAGATCGCGCCGCTATCGCAGGCTTGCCGCACGCCGGCGCAGGCCGGAACGCCGCCCGGCGGCCGGACGCAAGCGTACACGGCGAGCTCGCCAATCGGGTCGTCGCGCAGGCCAATCTCGTCAAGACGGAAAGGGTCAGCCATCGAAGCTTTCAGGAATGCTTCGGCAAGAGCGTGAAGCGGCGCACCCAGCCTGTTCGTCGCGATCCTCGCCGCTATCCACTCCCCGTGAAATCTGAAAGTGC
>JAFMSA010000445.1 GCA_017353855.1 Alphaproteobacteria bacterium | reverse complement strand
AGCATCCCGAAAGCACGCCCTGCGTCAAAAACGTCCGCGGCAACAACGTCGGCGTCAGAGAGGCAGCGAAAAAGAGCGTTCCAAGGAGAACGCCGCTGGTAGAGAATGAATGCCATAATCCTCTCTTTATGGCTGGGGTTGGATTGGTGACCATCGTTCAGCGAGCGAAGTGTAGCCAGGACGTGCCGTTGAACGGATTCCATGTTAGTTTCGCGCTTGGGCAGGATCGGATCATGAACGAGATCGGCCTCGCAACTAAGAAACTCGCCACCTCGCAGGAGCAAGGCATATCTTCATCCGCCGCAGGCGAGTTGTGGGAGGAATTGCGACTCGAAGCCACCCAGGCGGCGACGCTCGAACATATCTGCGCAGCTTTCTTGATACGGCCGTGCTACGCCAGACCAATTTTGCCTCGGGGCTGGGATCGCTGTTGGCCCGAAAGCTTGGGGGCTCTCCATGCCCGTCGAGCAGCTTAGAGATCTCGCGCTCGGGGCCATGGCCGACGAGCCGACGATTACCGCCACAGCGGCGGCGGATCTCGTTGCTATCCGAATGCGTGATCCCGCGGCGGAGAGCTATTTGACCCCGTTTCTTTACTACAAGGGCTTCCACGCACTGCAATGGCACCGCATTGGCCATTGGCTGTGGCACAGCTGGCGCCGGGATCTTGCGCATTTCCTGCAAAGCCGCGTGTCCGAAGTCTTTGCCATTTATATCCATCCCGCCGTGCCGATCGGACGCGGAGTGTTTATCGATTATGGTACCGGTCTTGTCGTCGGCGAGACTGCGGTCATCGGCGACGAGGTTTCCATCTTGCATGAGGTGACGCTCGGCGGCACCGGCAAGGTACGCGGTGACCGACACCCGAAAGTGCCTGCTGTGCACTGGGGCAAAAGTGCTTGGCAATGTCGAGATCGGCCGCGACGCCAAGCTCGCGGCGGGCAGTGTCGTCCTAAATGACGTGCCGCCCGGGGCCACTGTCGCGGGCGTACCGGCTCGGATCGTCGGGTGGTCGAGCGGGTCGGTGTCGGCCCTGGAGATGGACCAGAGTTTACCCGATTACGAGATCTGACCGAGAGGCCGCTGTAAAAAACACCCCGACGCTGACGCCGAAGGTGGCACCCGGGGAGCCGATCGCCAGGACGAGCTGGAGCTCGTGCCTGCCTTGCCGCTGGCAGTCCTCCGGCAACGCAGGACGGAGCGAGAGTTCATCATCTCTGTTCATTAGCGACCCCCTCCCGTACGCGCAATACCGGCCTCTGCGGTCGATAGCGAGCATCCGATAAAGAGGTTCGCCGACTATTGGAAGTGACATACTACCGGGACGCAAGCGGTCATCCTGCCCGACTAATGCTGACTAACCCCGAGTGCGACGGCCGCCCGATCGGGCACACGGCCGCTCCCAGCACATCATGACTAATGATTTGGGTGGATCGCACGGCGGAAGCGGCTAGGTTTCGGTAGAGTGTCGACCAGGACGGGGGGCGACCGGTGTGCGCTGCGTTCTTGGATCTGGTAACAGGCCCTCCGCAAGCCCGGATCAGCCAGAGCGGGCACGGGTCAAGCGGTAGGGCATCCGCATCGCCAGTTTCTGATCCCGCGCGAGCACGATTGCGGTTGCCTCCGCAGGCCAGGTCTTCCCCGTCACAGATCGCGCTAACGCGTGATCAATTGTCATTCGCCTGCACCAGCTGCTCGGCGAGCTCCGCGTCTCCCCGGCGCGCCAGGGCCGCGAGGCGCTGCGCCATCTGATGCGTTCGGTACCCTGTATGGAGGCTCGTTCTCAAGCGGGACGGAATCCGGCTTGCTCCCGCGGCGAGTCGGACGGATTCGCACCGCCTGCAATCTTGCTTCGGACAAGCGAAAGCTTGCTGCGGACGTCAAAATCGAAAAGATAGTGCCATCACGCACCCTGGGAAATTTGGGCAGTTTCGGCAAAGAGGAAGTTCCATGGCGCAATCCATCCAGCCAGGCCGGTTTGGTCAAATCGGCAGGCCTGACGATGCCTGGCTCGCAAAACAGGAAAACGAGCTTATCCTCGAACCGGAGTTGCCGATCATCGATACGCATCATCATCTGTGGGACCGTAACGGCTGGACCTATTTGCTGCCGGAACTGCTCGCTGACCTCAACAGCGGGCACAACATCGTCGGCACGGTCTTCGAGGAGTGCCGCTCGATGTACCGCGCCCATGGGCCTGTCGAGATGCGTCCGGTCGGCGAGGTCGAGTTCGTAGCCGGCATCGCCGCGATGAGCGCGAGTGGCGGTTACGGCCCGACCAAGGTGGCCCAGGCTATCGTCGGCTACGCCGACCTCGCGCTCGGCGATCGGGTGGAGCCGGTGCTCGAGGCACTCATCCGCGCGGGTGGTGGCCGGTTTTCGGGCGTACGCTATTCGGTCGGCTACGATGCCGACCCGACCATCGGCAACAGCCGGCCCGACTCGGCGCCCCATATGTATCTCCGGCCCGAAGTCCGCGCTGGGGTGGCGAGGCTCGCCGCGCACGGGCTGGTCCTCGATGCCTGGTGCTACCATCCGCAACTCACCGATGTGATCGCGCTGGCGCGGGCGGTGCCGCAGGCAACGATCGTAATGTGTCACGTCGGCGGCGTGCTTGGTTATGGCGCCTACGCCGGCAAGAAGGACGAAATCCACGCCGAGTGGCGGGCCAGCATGGCCGCCTTGGCGACATGCCCGAACGTCTCCGTCAAACTCGGCGGCATGCTGAACCGCGGCGCCGCGCTTAATTTCCGCGAACTTCCGGCGCCGCCGAATTCTGCGGCCTGGGCGGCGGTTTGGCGGCCCTACGTTGAACCCTGTATCGAGTCGTTCGGCGCCGAACGGTGTACTTTCGAGAGCAATTTCCCGGTGGACAAGATGGGAACTGGATACGCGACGCTGTGGAACGCGTTCAAGCGCATCACCGCCGGATGCTCGTCGGCCGAGAAGCTCGCCCTCTATAGCGGCACGGCGAAGCGGCTCTACCGCCTCGACTGAGGCGGGGGAATTGCCGACGTTCCAGCCGCCAGTCGGCTGCGAACTCGGTATTTCCAAGCTCGGCCTGACAACGGTGGGGACGTGATGACTGGCGCGCCGGTTGGCCGAGGCATCCCAACAGTGCCAGGTTTCCACCCCTCCATGTCGCACGCTGCGCGCCCCATTTGGCTGACTTGGGGCAACTTTCGGTCCGTGTCGCATTCGATGGCTGTTGAACAGCCCGAGAGTTTCGTACAGCCAAAGCCTGCTCCACCGCTCCCAGCCGAATCGTTTCCGAGCATGCGCCAGATGGCGCCTGACCTTCTTCTCGACCCAATCTCTGATGAATCTGAAGTACTCGAGTGCCCAGCCGCGACGCAGTTCACGCACCTCCGGAGCATCGGATTGATCAGGGTTAGCGCGGCTGCGCGAGTTGGCACGGAGTGCCGCACTGGGTCTCGACGCGGTCGACTGATCGCCTCGCCGACGCTGTGCCCGACCCCACCGCAGTTGTCGGACGTCGCGGACGCCGACAACCCTCTCTGGGTCAGCCGTCGCATTGCCGCATCACCCTCGCGGTCGGACGCAGTCGCGCTGCCGGTCGGGCTCCAGTTGACCGCACCCGCCTGTGCAGAAGAGCGGCCGCTCGCCATTGCGCTTTGCGGCAGGGCGGGTGCTCGGCACTGCCGCCGATCGGCTCGGGACCCCGCCGCTGCTCGCAACGTGGAGATTACTGTCCGCGCCGCCTATACCAGGGATGCGGGTTGCCGGGCACCTTGACGCGCAGCGTATAGACCGAGTTGTGCGCGCAGCAGAACAGCGTTCGCAGGTCCGGACCGCCGAACGCGAAGTTGACGGCCTGCTCAGGCCAGCGGATGACGCCGATGCGCGTGCCCTCCGATGTCATGACCCAGATGCCGCCCGGCCCGGTGCAATAAACCCGGCCGATGCTGTCGACCTTGAGGCCGTCGGGAATGCCTGGCTCGCTGCCCTC
The DNA here is from genome assembly GCA_017353855.1 of Alphaproteobacteria bacterium. Classification (GTDB taxonomy): domain Bacteria; phylum Pseudomonadota; class Alphaproteobacteria; order ATCC43930; family CGMCC-115725; genus AP-15. The sequence goes on along the minus strand of JAFMSA010000445.1, from coordinate 519 downwards.
GTTGAGGTCGGCGAAGATGCTGCGCCCGATCATGTTGCCGGCCGCGTCGAGCCGGATCGCGTGGATATATTGCGACGAGCGCGTGTTCGCGACGTACATCGTGCGCTCGTCCGGCGACAGCGCGAGCCCGTTCGGGTATTCGCAATTTGCCAGCACGCTCAAACCGCCGTCCGGCGCCAGACGATAGACTCGGGCGCCGTCCCAAAGATTGTCCTCTCCCGCCGGGCCCGGTATCTCGCGCTCGTGGTAGGGACGGCGCTTGTCCGGATCGGTGAAATACAGACACCCGTTCGAGTGACAGATCACGTCGTTCGGCCGATTGAAGCGCCCGCCTTTGTAGTTGTCGACAAGCGACTCGACCTTGCCGTCCGAGCTCGTGCGTGTCAGGCGCCGGTCGTCTCCTTCGCAGACGATCAGGCGGCCCTCTAGGTCGAAGGTCGTGCCGTTGCCGCCGATCGTGGTCCTGACAAGCTCCGGCCCCTTGCCGGGTATTAGGCGCAACAGCTGATTGCGGCGAAG
>JAFMSA010000444.1 GCA_017353855.1 Alphaproteobacteria bacterium | reverse complement strand
ATCGAATGTAGCAGCGAACTCCAATTCCCACTCGCGGAGATGGGCCGAACCGATCCGAAGATGGGCCTGGCGGCCGGTGATCACGTTCGGCCGTTCAAGCGCGTGAAGGAAGGCAAGACCGTGGTCGGCAACAATGGCGATGTGGTGGAAGTGTTGCACGGCGACACCGCCGGCATACGCGCCAGAGTCATGACCCGGTCCGCAGTCGCGAAGTGGCTCGGCCAGCTTATCGACCACTGCACGGACACGAAGATGTCCGATGTATCGACTTTGGCGGTGGCGACACATCGCTTGGCCGGCTGATCTCCGAGGCGCCAGACCTTGCTCGGGTGATGGAGGAGGCTGATGTTGTCCCGGTCGCGCTCTATCTACTGACTCCGCGCATCGATGACCTGTCCCCCCTTGTCGTCGCTGGAAGCCGCCGGTTTCCGCCCGCGTCCGACTGCCATCGTGTCGATCGGACTATGTGCGATGCGGCGTTCCGTTTCCCTGTTGAGCGTGGCGCGATTCCGCCATGGATGCCCAGGTTCTACGCAGCGAAGGAGATCGAGGACCAGCATTTTGGCGAGCCGATGGTCAAGGCCGGCCCAACCTTCCTGCTGCCCCAATGCGGCGACGGGTGAGTCGGCGGCGGCAAGCAGCGACGAATCACTTTTTGCGTGACGCGCCATGGCATGGCTGCTATACTCATAGCGCATGGCCTTTGCGGGCCAAAAAACCAGCGACGCTCGGCGATACCGGGCCGCAGTCGAACAGGAACAACACGTCAACCCGGAAGCACAGCGGGGGTCGCTGCCGCGCTGGCGAGGCGTAGAGAGGGTCGAGAGGCAGCTGCAGCCTATCCGCGTCTAAACGCAGAGTTCGCGCTCTCGCCCGTGCCATAGCCGCGCGATGCCTCGGGGGTGTCTCACTCGAGGAGCCGCCATGACCGCCTTATCGTCGATGGAGACGTCGGGTTCGTCCGCCAGCCGCGTGCTCGGGCGCAAGATGGACAGCATTCCGTTCAGCAGTTACCAGGTTTTGCTCATCTTCGTCCTCGGCTTCACCGGCTTCGTTGAAGCCTTCGACCTGGTGATGACCGGCTCCTTGCTGGTGCTCGCCAAGACGCCGTTGCATCTGACCGGTACCGACACCCGGTGGCTCATCCTCGGCCCGAGCATGATGCTGGTGGTCAGCGGCTTCGCGTTCTCCGCAGTCGGCGACCGGTTGAGCCGCAAGGCCATGCTGCTGATCGGCGTAATTTCGACGACGTTTCTGACCTTATTGATTCCGCTGGTGCAAAATGCCGAGCAGCTGATCATCCTGCGAACGCTGACCGGTCTGGGTGCCGGCGGCGTGGTATCGGCGGCCTTTCCGATCGCCACAGAATTGCTGCCAGCGCAGCACCGCCGCACCTACGGCGCAGTCTACGAGATGTCGCTGGCCTCCGCCTTCACGGTGGTGCCGGCGATCGGAGGCCTGCTCGCCGGCAATGCCGATGCGTTCCGCTGGCTGGCTTTGCCCGGTGGGCTGGCGCTGCTGTTCATGCCGGCGATCATATATTTTCTGCTGCCGGAAAGCCCGCGCTGGCATTTGCGCCGGGGCCACGCGCAGATTGCCGTCGACATCGTCAACCGCATCATAGCGCGCAGCGGCAATCGCGTGCCACCGCTGACCGTAGCGGCGCTCGGCAACCTCCACGAAGACGCCAACGAGAAGCTGCCACCCTATCGAGCCCTGTTCGCCAGAGGCCAGCTGCGCTGGACCGTGGTCGGCGTCGTAACCGGCGGGTGCGCCAGCACGGCTTTCTTCTTAATTGCCACGCTGTTGCCCAAGGCGTTAACCAATCAAGGCTACGCCATTAGTGCGAGCCTCGGATTGACCTCGATTATCTACGCGGCGAGCTTCTTCGGCAAAGGGTTCACGGGGTTCCTGATGGAGATCATCGGCCGGCGCTGGACGATTCTCTATGCAATGGCGGGGTCGTTCCCCGGCATCTTCCTGATGCTGCTGGCGCACAGGGCGGGGCCGTACGCGGGCGTCGTGATGACCATGGGCGGACTGATCATCGGCTTCACCGTCCTGTCGACATTTACCGCGAGCCGCGTCTACCTGTCCGAGCAGTTCCCGACGGCGCTGCGCGGCCGCGGCCATATCTTCGGCGAGTCGGTCGGGCGGATTGTCGGCCACGGCCTGGTGCCGTTTTTCATAGCGCCGCTTACCGGCTCGCCGATGATCTTCTTCGGCACGATCGCCCTCTTCGTCGCTGTCGGCGCCTTCCTGCCGATTCTGTTCGGCAAGGAGACGATCGGCCAGATCGAGGTGATCGCGGCCGAGGAGGTGCCTGTCCCAGCCTGACCCGCCGCCGCGCCCGATAAACGCCTACGCGACGCCCCAGCGCTGGCGGCGTCCCGGGGGTGTCTGCGCTTTTTGACAACCGCCCGGCTTAGGCAATTTCCGCATCCGCCGGTCATTCGTGATGTGTGTGCCGCGGTTCGCTCCGAATGCCCTTTTTGAGATGTTCGCATCTGCGATACCGCACTGTCGCCGCAGGATTCACCAAGTCGGATCTGTTGGTCAGCAGATATGCGCCGGTCGGCCCGCTCCTACTCAGGAACAGTATCTGCCTCCCTCAGCAGAGTGGTTTCTCTACACGGCACTGCCGTGCAATCAATACTGCCGGACTGCCGGTTAGTCTGGCGCTCCCGCTGCAATCCAATCGACGACGCGCTCGCCAATCATGATCACCGTCGCATGCGCGCCTCCCGACCTGGGAATGCGCGGCATCACGGACGCGTCCGCCACCCACAGCCCCTGCACGCTCCTCACTCCGCAGTACTGATCGACGACCGCCAGCGGATCTGAATCCGGTCCCATCTTACAAGTTCCGGACACGTGGCGAGCGGTGCCGACTGTCTGGCGGATCCACAGGTTCAAAGCCGCGTCGTTGGCCAGAATGTCGTTTGCCGGGTGGATCCGGTAATCGGCCACCTCCTTATAGGCATCGGATTCAAGCAATCGCGCCGCCAATCGCAGGCCTTCCCGCACCCGCCGGATGTCGTTCGGATGCCGGAGGTAGCGGTAGTCGAAACGGGGCTGGACTCTGGGATCGGCCGAAGCCAGCCTGACAGACCCTGAGCCATCGGGTAGCCCCAGCGTGCACGAGATCCGGCCCGCTCGTTCCGGCGGAACATCGCCGGTCAAATATCTCGTCCGTACACCCGGGAGATGCTCCTGGCGTTCGTCGACGACAGTGCTGGTCCTCAGCACCATATCGTTGATTGCGCTCGACTCTGGCGCGGTGTAGTGCAAAGCAAAGTGCGCGGCATCGCGATGCGCCGCAAGCGGGACGCCGTCTTTGACTTTAAAGGTCATCTGCGCGCTGAGGTGATTCCACAGGTTCTGGCCGACGCCGGGCAGATGACTAACCAATGGGATGCCAAATTCCCGCAATTGGTCCTCGGGGCCGATGCCCGACAACATGAGCAGTTGCGGCGATCTGATTGCCCCGGCGCTCAGCACCACGCGGTCGGCTTCAACATGGAACACCTTGCCGCCGCTTTCCGCGTCCACGCCGACGGCCTTGCCGCCTCTGATCACGACCTTTCGGACCAACACACCCCCTCGCACCGTCAGGTTTAGTTGGTGGCGCACGGGGTTGAGGTAGGTCAGCGCCGTGCTCATTCTCACGCCGTCGATATTGTTGGATGGCGTTAACCCCAGGCCAGCGGGATGCAGCCCGTTTTTGTCATCGGTGGTGCCAAATCCGGCTTCTAGACAGGCCGCATGAAAAGCCTGCTGAATGGCAGGACAGGGACCTGTCTGACGACGTCTGACGGGCATTGGCCCGTCAGACCCGTGGCAATAGTTGTCCTGAATATCGAGATCGCTTTCCGATTTGCGAAAGAAGGGCAGGACTTTTTCGTAAGACCACTCATCGTTGCCGAGCGCCGCCCACGAATCGAAATCCTCAGGGAAGCCGCGTTGCATTGCCTGACCATTGATCGACGAGCCTCCGCCGATCACCTTTCCTTGTGCAACGTGGATCTCGCCTTGCTCTTCGGTGATCGTGCCGCGCAGGGCCCAGTTGTGCGGCGAGCCTTGCGCTTCGGCAAAGCGGGTGTGGCCGAACTTGATTTCGTCGGGAAGATTGGCGAGATCAGGGTAATCCGGCCCAGCTTCCAGCAACAGCACGGAATTATCCCTGTTTGCAGCCAGTCGACTCGCCAATACACATCCCGCCGCGCCACCGCCGATGATCACCACATCATATTTCATTGGCCTTCCTCCGCCGAGTTCTTCCAGACTTTCCTTCTGCGAAGCCAACCCGTTCGCTATGTGTCCTGCCGGCGCTGCTCGGCGCCGCGGCGGGGTCTGTTAGTTGATTAAGCCACAGAACTTGCCGCATGCTCGCAGGTGATTTTGTGCGCGACCTCAGGCGAAAGCCTGGCGAACTGCTCCTCGATGTATTTCGCAGGATTCCGGCCATACCCCGTCGGGGCGGGATTATC
>JAFMSA010000443.1 GCA_017353855.1 Alphaproteobacteria bacterium | reverse complement strand
GACCTGCCGGACAAACCCCCGTCGGAATGTAGCCGCGCAGGCCCGCTTCACGGACGGCAGGGCTGTCAGGCAAACACACACTCACGATGTCGCCACGCGCGATCCGCGTTCCGGCGGCCGCTACTCGCCAGATACCGCGGGGCATCGAGGCGGTCGTGTTTACACGTAACCCCTCCGCCCCCGCTAGCGCGATCCCCAGCAGCACCGCTCCGCCTGCGCCTAGCGCGAGCTGCATCCCGCGATATCGGCGCCGTCGCACTGGCCTCATCCCCCGCCGGCTCTTCCGGCCTGGAAGACCATCGCGGCCTGGACCGTGGAGCCGGAGCGTGGGGCCGGTATCGCCGCTCGGCCGATGAATATCCGGTCCAGGAAATAAAGGATTTGCGTACCGGCGATCGGCGGCTCGCCGGCTACGAACACAACCATGTCTCCGGCTTTGCGGATCCGCCCCTCCCCGTCTTTGACCGGCTTCCTCAGCTTCATGATCTCGTCGGGGCTCACCAACGGGCGGCTCAGCTGGTGGTAAGTCCGGCTGACGTTTCGCAATGGCCCGAACCGCGTCCCGCTCTCCGTCACATCCTCCTTCACAATCGTCGTATTGCCGGCCATCTCGGAAACCCACTTGGCAGTACTCCATTCATTGGGCGCGTAGACGATGCGGACGTGGCAATTGGCCGTGATGCTCTGGTGCTGGCCGTAAGCCCGTAACATCTGCTCGCGGTCCTGCGCTGCAAGAAACGCCTTGATGCCGTAGCCGGCACATTTCGGGAGAATGTCCTCGAGCAGTTGAAGGCGCCCGAGAGACGGAAATTCGTCGAGCATCATCAGCAGCCGATGCCTGTGCGGCATGAGCGGCTGGCCGTCCTTGAATTTCAGCTCCGCCGCCGTCAGCACGCGCATCGCCATCGTCAGCAGCAGACGGACCACCGGCCGCAGCCGCTCTTTGTCGGCGCCGCGCGTGACGATGTAGAGCGATACCGGCCGGTGATGGTTCATCAGGTCGAGCAGACGAAACTCAGAGCGCCTCGTGTTTTCCGCGACGATCGGGTCTTTAAACAGCAGCAGGTACGTTTTAGCGCTGCTCAGGACACTGCCTCGCTCGCGCGCCTCGCGGTCTTGCATGTCGCGTCCCGCCCCCGCGACGAGCGCATGCGCCTTCGTCACGAGATGCCGGTTCGTGCGCATCTCTTCCCAAAGCTGGTCCGACTTCTTATCCGGGTCGGACAGCGCCTGGGCGACATCGGCGAGGCTTGCCGTCCTGCGCTGCGCCCGCGCCCGATAGAGTTCATGCAGGATCAGCGCGGTGATCAGGTCGAACGACGTCCTGCCCCAGTGATCGGCCGCGTCGATCCCCTTCCCTTGCGGATCACACAAAGCCAGCGCGATATTCTGCGCATCGGCGACTTCGTGTGGCGTGCCGAGGCGCACCTCCTCGAGGAAATTGAAACCGGCGCTCCCTGCGACCGCAGCCGGCTCCCAGCGCACGACGACGTTGTCGGCGTGCTGCGCGCGCCATCCCGCGGTCATCTCCCACAACTCAGCCTTCTCGTCATAGACGAGGCAGCTCGACGGCCAGGACAGCAAGGTCGGCACGATATTTCCGACACCTTTGCCGCTGCGCGTCGGCGCAATGACGATGCAGTGTTCAGGGCCGTCGTGCCTGAGATAATGCGTGCCGCCCCGGGCACCCGTCCAGCCGCCGATATAGACGCCGGCGCTTGACTGCCCGCGGCGAGGCAATAACCCGTTCAGGCGGATCTCGCGCTCGGTCTGGAAACGCGCCGTGCCGTACACGCCCTCGTGCCTGATCGGGCGTCGCCGGTGAGCGATCGATATGCACATGACCGCCAACATGCCGATCGTAGCTGTTGCCATCAGCACCGAATCGACAATCCGGAATGTCGTCCCGGCGTGCGGCGCCCATGGTGCCTGTTGCCATTCCACCCACGACCACGGCGCGTAGAAATGCCCGACCCAGGAAGCGCCGAGAGCGGGATGATACCCGACACGGTAGGCGACAAATTGCGTCGCGGCGCTGCTGATCGCTGCAGCGCCAAAAGCCAGCGCCGAAATTGTAATCAGTCCGCGCTTGCGCGTACTGGCGGCTTTCTCAATCCCGGCCTCTGTCACCGGTATCGATCTCCCTCTCGTGATCACGTGTCATAGAATGTTCGTTACGGTGTCGTTCGGCACTGCGCTCAAGCGATTTTGTCAGCCTGTCGCGACTCGCGACGCGGTGATGTTCGAGGCTCTGATCGGAAAAGGCGATGTTGAGGGCTTCGCGGCCGGCCACCATGGCGGCCTGCAGCCGAAACTCGTTCGTGCCGCGCACGATCAGCGGCCGATGTCCGAATCGCTCGGCGGCCAGTGACAACGCGAGCAATGTCGCATCATGAGTGAGCTGGTCGACGCGGACGTTGCGCGCTTCGTCCGTCACGACCCCGCCGTCGACAGTGCGGTAGATCACCCGCCCGTCCCGACGCACGATCGGGCGCAGCTGCGGGAAGATGACGTGCCGGACCTCGGCCGCCTCGTCCACTTCGACCAACGGCACCGCAACCGGATCCCGCCGCCGCATCCCGCTGCGCAGCGCCTCCAGCGCGGCACTGTTGCCGCGCGTCGCCTCAAGTTCGAGATAGTCCTGCCAGCTCGGAATGGGATGCCGCGCCCGGAGCCGGCGGCGCTCCTCGGCCTCCTGGACGCGCCGCTGCGCGCGATCCTGCTGTTGCTTTTTGACGAGATCCTGAAATGACTGCCGGTGCTTCACGCCTGCAAGGCCGTTCAGCTTCTCCTGCCGGAAGCGCTGCCTGTACCAGTCCTGCAGCTGGCGCCGGTAGGCCAGATGCTGCTCCCGCAACGCCTTGGACGCGGCCTCCCTGGCGGCGGTCGCCGCCTTGCGGGCGCGCTCGAATGCCTCGTAGAGCGGTCCCGTCCGATGCGGTCTGGCGTACCGCGCCTGCGGCTGCTCAGCTTGGGCAAGCTCATCCGGCGGCTCGTAGGGACCCAGTAGGTCGCTCAGTCCCTGGATCGAGAGGCCGCGGTCGACATCGGACGCTTTGACGTGCAACTGCCCGCTGCGATCGCCGATGACCAGGCCCGCGCCGCGCGGTTTGATTTCGAGGTCATAGGTGCTCGCTATGCGGTGCAGCTCCTGCCAGCCTCGGCCGCTTTCTCGGGCGTCAAGTAACGCCGGGCCGGCATTCTCGCGCACCCATTGCAGAAAAGAAGGATAGCCCTGAAAGGCTTCGAAATCGGCGGCCCTCCCCCGCACCTTCCTCCCCCTGTTCGGGTTCGGGGTGTGATTGTCTGGCATAAGCCCGTGCCGTTGCTCGAGCTCGGCGCAGGCCTCCTGCAATCGCAAGTGATCCCGGAACGGCTCGACATTGCGGAATGTGCGCGGCTCCACTTTATTGATCGCAACGTGCATATGCCAGTTGTCGGTATCCTGGTGCACTGCCGAGACCCGCTGGTGTTCCGCAAAGCCCAGCGCCGCGCACAACCTGTCCTCGATGTTTGCGAGCTGCTCGCGTGTCGGCCGTTCGCCCTCGGGGAAGCTGACCACGAGGTGATAACTCTTGTCGCTTTGGCTGCGGGTATTACGCGCCTGGGTCGCCAGGATCTCTTTGACCGCCCAGCCGGGGTCGTCGGATTGGCAGTTCGTAACCCGCGCCCAGGCCACTTTCTCGCCCTGGTGCGCCTCGTGCAGCGCATAGGCGCCAAGCCGTGACCAGCTCGCCGGGTCGACGCCGCCTCTGGCGTTGAGGACGTAGGCTCCGAGACGTTCGAAATCCGAGGTGGCCTTCTGGCGAGGTATGCGTTTGACGATCATCAAGCACTCAGCGCGCCGATCCCTGCCTCAGGAACGGGGAGGAAGCGCGGTCCTTCTTGTCCCGCGTCGTCGCATAGAAATAGCCGTCGGCGCAATGCAGCAGCCGGCAGTACTGCCAGCCTATGCCTTTGACAACAACTCCGGTTGTCTGGACATTGAACCTTCCGCTCGCGCGTATCGCCACGCGTCCGATGATCACGCCGGCCTTCTTCCCGCCCGGCACGATCGCCCGGACGATGTCACCGCTCTGGAACCCCCGCACTCGCTGGGCCCGGTTCGGGCAGCCGCGAGGGAAAGCCGTGCGCGGTCAGACGCGAGCGCTGGTAGACCCCACGTCCTGCGCAGCCGATTTGCTGCACCGGCACATCCTAGCCGAGAACGGCCGCGGCGAGAGCGCGCGTGGATATGCTCGATCTGCACCCGATAGATGTGTTTCTGAAGAGAAAGCCGGACATGCTGCGCCGCGCGGTAGCCAACCCTCGGGACGCCGGCGATTGGCGAACAGCCTTGCGCGGTAACGAAAGGTTCGCACCGCGCCGGCGCCGCCGATACGCCGCACGCTGCTGCATCCGCTGGCGCACGAGCCGGCTTTTGTGAGCGATTTCGCAGAGGTGCAGGACCGCCCGACCGGCGTCGGTTTCCCGCACGATCGCCACCCCGGTCCG
>JAFMSA010000442.1 GCA_017353855.1 Alphaproteobacteria bacterium | reverse complement strand
GAGATCACTATCGCGCAGTGGCTCGATCGCGGCCGGTGAAAAAACAAGGCTCGGGGTTTGCGTCATTACCCGAGCCGGTGCCGCTTGCCCGGTTTGCGGTCGCCGACGATTTGCGGGCGGCAATCGGCTTGTGGACCGCCTGGTTGGCGGGCGAGCGCCGCGCCTCGGCTCACACAATTGCCGCTTACGGTCGTGATCTCGTCATCTTTTTCGAATTCCTGACCGAGCATCTCGCAGAGCTGCCGAGCCTCGCCGCGATAGGGGCACTACGCCCCGCCGATTTTCGCGCCTACCTCGCCCGCCGCCGCTGCGACGGGCTCGATCGCAGCTCGCTCGCGCGGGCGCTTTCGGTTCTCCGCGGGTTCGTGCGATTTCTGCAGCGCCGCAGGCTCGCCTCGACGACAGCATTGGCGGCCGTTCGCGGGCCGAAACTTGCGCAGAAAATACCCAAGCCGCTGACAATCGACGACGCCACCGGCTTGCTCGCCGCTGCCGGTGAGCGTCCAGCCGCGTCCTGGCAGGCCAGACGCGACACTGCAATATTGGTGCTTCTGTACGGTTGCGGGTTGCGCCTTTCCGAGGCGCTCGCAATGACCCGCGCCATGGCACCACTGGGCGAGATGCTGGCTGTTACCGGCAAGGGCGGCAAGCAACGGCTGCTTCCCGTTCTACCGGCCGTGCGCGCCGCAGTGGCGGACTACGTTGCCGCCTGTCCTCATGTGTTGACGCCGCAGGGCCCGCTCTTTGTCGGCGTCCGTGGCGGCCCTCTCAACCCGCGGCTGGTGCAGCGCCAGATGGCGGCGCTGCGCCGTGCTCTCGGGCTTCCCGAAACCGCTACACCGCACGCGCTTCGGCACAGCTTTGCAACGCATCTGCTGGGCGCCGGCGGCGACTTGCGCGCGGTTCAGGAGCTCCTCGGACATGCGAGCCTGTCGACGACACAGCGCTATACCGGCGTCGAGACGGAGCGCCTTCTCGCGATCTACGAGGACGCCCATCCTCGCGCCCGTCTCGACCGGCAGAGCGCAACGCCAAAGTGAGGGAGCGATGGCTTTGAAGCGGATGGTGCTCCAGATCGGGATGGGCACCGATATTCGTGGAGCGGACTATACGAAGGCGGCAGTGCGCGCGTTGCGGGACGCACTGTGGCACAACTCGCTCAGCATCGCCGATGCGGCCGGCCTGTCGGTCGATTCGATGCAGGTTGAGGTGACGATCGGGATTCCCCGCCCGGATCGCGTGGACAAGCAAGCGGTTCTGGCGGTGCTGCCGCACGGCACAGGAACCGTACGCGTTGTCGAGGGCGGACTGGAGATTCCCAACGATGCCGGGACGAATACGACTGTGATCGCCAACGCGGCGGCGGTCGTACGGCTGGACATTGACTGAGGGGCACGCCATGACGGCCAAGCGGGTGATCCTCGAAATGGGCAGCGGCAACGATCTGCATGGCGGCGATTACACGAAGGCCGCGATTCGCGCGGTTCAGGATGCGATCCATCACAGTTCGCTTAGCTTCATCCGGACGCTCGGGCTCGACGCGCGTTCGATGCAGGTCGAGGTCACAATCGGCGTCCAGCGACCCGAAAACGTCGATCCAGTGGCGGTTAAAGAGACCCTCCCGCACGGTCACGTCACACTAAGAGTGGTGCGGGGCGGTCTGGACCTGCCGGATGACGAGACACGTGAGGTTAGCGTCGTCGCCTGCGCCGCGGTGGCGGTGAGGCTCGAACTGCCGCAACCGAAATGAACCAGAAACGCGAGGAGAAAGAGATGGCCGAAGCAACTCCACAGGGACCCGGCATATTCGAGATCATTCATACGACGCGGGCGATGCGGCGATTGAAGCCGGACCCGGTGCCCGAAGATCTGATCCGCCAGGTCCTGCTGGCGGGCCAGGCTGCCGCAAGCGGCGGCAACACGCAGCGCTGGCGCTTTCTGGTGCTGAAGGACCCGGAAATCAAAAAGAAAGTCCAGGTCTACTACAAGAAAGCCTATGACGAGGTGGTGGGGCCGCGCTACACGACCAGCGCACCCCCGCCGGGGTCGGATCCTGCCCGCTACAAGCGTCAGCAGGCGGCTGTCGAGTACCTGACCGATCATTACCATGAGGCACCGGTGTGGATCGTCGCCTGTCTCGAGGACGGAGCGAACCCGGCGCGTTCGGCGGGCTCGTCGATCTACCCCGCGGTGCAGAACATGCTGCTGGCGGCGCGCGCACTGGGCCTCGGTTCGACATTGACGACCCGGCATATCAGTTACGAAAAAGAGGTCGACGCGGCGATGGGCATCCCGCCCGGCTTTCATTCCTACGCGATCCTGCCGATCGGCTACCCGATGGGACGCTTCGGGCCTGTCGGCCGCGGTCCGCTCGCCGACGTCGTCTACCTCGACGGCTGGGGCAAGGCTTATCCGGGTATTTAGGAGAGGAGCGGACGGATGCCGAGAATTACGCCAGTTAGCGGTACGTCGGACGTGCCTGCGGAATACCACGGCGTCGTCGACAGCGTAATCGGCGTTTTCGGCAATGTGCGCGGTCCGTTCAGCATCATGCTGCACAGCCCGAAGCTTGCCGAGCGCGTGCTGCCGTTGGTGACCTTCTTCCGTGAGGGGAGCGTCGTCGACGCAAGGCTCCGCGCGCACGCGATCCTCGCCGTGGTACGCGAACGGGAGGCCGCCTATGTCTGGTCGGCTCAGGTTGGCGCAGCGCGCCGGGCCGGTGTGCCGGAATCGACAATTGACCTGCTTCGCGCGAAGGGAGACCCATCCTCGCTACCGGAAGACGAACGTGACATCGTAATCTATACACGAGAGTTGATCCGCACCAATCGTGTCGATCAGGCGGTCTTCGACCGGCTCAGGAATCGTCACGGTGTGCAGTGGCTTGTTGAGTTGACGGCAGCGGCGAACTATTTCGGGTTCCTGTCGGGCATGGTTAATCCTTTCGAGGTCCCAGCCCCGCCCGAGGGCGACAAATTACCGGGCTAGCTGCCGGCGTCAGATGTGAATCGCGCGCCCATCGACCGCGAGCGCGGCCTCCTTAAGGGCTTCGCTCAGGGTCGGATGGGCGTGGCAGGTGCGCGCGATGTCTTCGGCCGAGGCGCCGAATTCCTTGGCGAGCGTGGCTTCGGCAATCAAAGTTCCGGCATCGGGCCCAATGATGTGCACGCCGAGCACGCGGTCGGTTTCGCGCTCGGCGAGAACCTTGACGAAACCCTCGGTATAGCCGTTCGACCGTGCCCGCGGATTGGCGGAGAACGGGAATTTGCCGATCCGATAAGGGATTGCTGCAGCGTTCAGCTCTTCCTCGGTACTGCCGACCGAGGCGACCTCCGGCCACGTGTAAACCACGCCCGGAATGGCATCGTAATCGACATGCGGCTTCTGTCCCGCAAGCTGCTCGGCGAGCGCAATGCCTTCCTCCTCCGCCTTGTGCGCCAGCATCGGACCACGGATCACGTCGCCAATCGCATAGATGCCGGGAATATTCGTGGCAAACCCGTCATCCACGGCAACCCGGCCATGCTCGTCAAGCACAACCCCTAGCGCCTCCAGGCCCAACCCGTCCGTATACGGGCGCCGGCCGACCGCTACAAGGACCACATCGGCGGCGAGCGTCTGCTGATCTGCCCCCTCGAGCTCCAGCTCGAACACGTCATGCAGATCGCGCAGGCCTGCGAGCTTAGTGGCGAGCCTGAAATCGAGCCCGGTTCGCGCGAGGACCCGATGCAGCGCCGTCCCGAGTTCCCGATCCATATTCGGGATAATCCGGTCGAGCGCCTCGACGACGGTAACTTTGGCGCCAAGCCGTTGCCATACCGAGCCGAGTTCCAGGCCGATGTACCCGCCGCCGATCACGGTCAGCCTCCGGGGCACGCGGTCGAGCGCCAACGCACCGGTCGATGAGACGATGCGCTTTTCGTCGATCTCGATACCGGGCAGCCTCGTACTCTGCGATCCAGTAGCGATGATGATCGAAGTCGCTTCGACTTCATGAGCGGCTCCCTCGTGGCCGGTGACGGCGATCCGTCCCGGCGCAGCGATGCGGCCCTTGCCTTTGATCCAGTCGACCTTGTTCTTGCGGAACAGGAACTCTACTCCGCGGGTCAACGTCGTTACGACGTTGTCTTTGCGTTCCATCATCGCTGCGAGATCGAGCCCGACCTCGCCCAGCTTGACCCCGTGCTCGGCGAGCGCCTGCCCGGCCTCGGCAAATTTCTCAGAAGATTGCAGCAGGGCTTTTGACGGGATGCAGCCGATGTTCAGGCAAGTTCCGCCGAGGCTGCCACGGCTTTCGATGCAGGCGGTTCTGAACCCGAGCTGCGCGGCCCGGATCGCCGCTACATATCCGCCCGGCCCCGCTCCGACGATCGCGACGTCGTAATGATCCGCCATCGCCTCGCACTCACATGTCGAAGAGGATACGGGACGGATCTTCGACGCATTCCTTGACCCGCACCAGAAAACTCACCGCCTCGCGCCCATCGACAATGCGGTGG
>JAFMSA010000053.1 GCA_017353855.1 Alphaproteobacteria bacterium | reverse complement strand
TCAAGCCGTAATTCGGGAAACCAATACGGCACCTGTTTTCTTATGATCGGTTCGCGGCTTTTTCAACCGACGCGGCTTCCTCCCTTCGGCCACCGTGCAGCCGAGTGAGCGCGCGCGGTTGCGCGACGCGACATCTCAGCTCTGGGGGCTCGATTACTTCGGCATCGCTGCCAATCCTCATCAGAACGGCTGCCGCCAGATCGACCTACTCGACCGGAATGACGACGCGGACCCACCCATTCGCATCGGCTGCTCCTCCGATCGGGCAACCGCTGAGCCCGGGAGACCGAGTTTCGACATCCCGCCACCCTGGCACGTTAGATGCCACCCTCGCAGGCGCGCGACGACATTGTCCGGAACCCGATGAGATCGGATCTTGCGAGCGTACAAAGTGCTCGCCGCTCACGCAAAGTTCGAGAACGTTCGGCACCCGACAGGTGGGCGGCTGCCCTGCCTGAGCGAGGAGATGCCGGATCCCCGACTCGAGCCCGAGCGGCTGCAGCTTCCGGACGAGGGAGCCCGCCGCGCGCTTATTACCGGATTTGCGGACCGTCTTGCTGCACACGGCATTCGCGATCGCCGGCGAGAAGCGCGCCTGTCCGGCGCTCCGGAACCATCCGACAGGATCGAGATGAAAGCGCGCCGATGCGCGGCGCGGTCGCACGCAACCGCTGGCAGCGCAGCAGTCAATTTGAGCTGCGCTGTCGTCGGCGCAACGGCGAGCCCGAGCCCGGCTGCCGGGCCCCGCACTCCGGCCAGAAACAGCCTCTTCGGTTCGCCGGCGAAAGGCCGGTGGGTTTTGTGCGGTAACGATCCAGCCTTGAAAGCCGCCGCTCAGGGCGAGACCGGCACGTCCACCGCAGTGAGTTCGTCGATGTCGCAATAGTGCGGCCACGCGTTTGCAGCAGCATCAAGGTCGACAGCCAGTCGGCTTGCGCGCGTAGCACCAGCCTCACAGAAATCGTTCATGCAGGAAGAATAACTGACAGAAACCGAAATTATCCTTTCGTAAAAGGATCGTAACAAAAGGCGCTCTCTTGCGGAATGCCGACCCGACCCCTTGCTCCCGCGGCAGTTTCGCCATCTCCCGCTGCTGCCGAAATCCGACCGCCCTGCCGCTGTTCCTGTTTCTGCGCGCATTGTGTGGTGCTGGGACAGAGCGGAAGCGCTGCTGCCGGCATGCGCTCTGCCGTCCCCGCCAGGACGAGCGCGTCTGGCCTGGATTCCGGTATTCAGGCGGACCCGGAAAGGAAACCTGCAACGGTTTGCAGGAACGACTGGGGCTGCTCCGCATGAATCCAGTGGCCCGCGCCTTCGATCCGTATGATCCGGGCCCGCGGGAACAGGCGTGTAATCGTCACCTCGTCGGCCAGTCTGATATAGGCGGAGTTGGCGCCGGCGACGAAAAGCGTCGATCGGTTGAATACAGTACCGACGGGAAGCTGCGGGAAGTCCACTATGTGCGAGAATTCGCGTTCAATAGCCTCGAGATTGAGGCGCCAATGGGCTTTCCCTTCCGCGATCACAAGGTTTTGCAGCAGCAACCCCCGCTCCTTGGGGTCGGGAATAGCCCTGGCGAGCCGGACATCGGCCTCGCTGCGCCGAGTAATACCGCGCAGGTCGACAGCCCGCAGAGCTCGCACATAAGCGAGCAAGGTTGGGGGATTGGGTACCGGCGCAATGTCGACCACGACCAGCCGATCGACCTCGGCAGGATGCAACAGTGCCGCGAGCATCGCGACCTTACCGCCCATGCTGTGGCCCAACATTGCGGCGTGCTCGATGCCGCGCGAGCGCAACGACGCGCGCAGATCGTCGACCATCTCGCGATAGGACATTCCGTCGGCCCAAGGCGAGGCACCGTGGTTGCGCAGATCGAAAGCCAAGACCCGGTGGCGCTTGGCGAGCTGCCGGGCAATGGACTGCCAATTGCGCCCGGAGCCGAAGAGGCCATGCAAGATTGCAACTGGCGACCCATCACCATATTCGGCGGCAGCAAGCTGTACGGCCATGCAGTTCCGGGCCGGGACTGCCGTTTCCGGACGGCAGCGGAAAGCCCGCCTCCTTGCAGTTGGTCCCGTTCGTCTGTAGCACAGATAAATCAAGAGTTCAGGTTGGCGCTTCCGGTTCGGCACTCTGTCATCGTAAAGCTCTGGGGACGGATACCCGGTACTTCAGGCTCGTACGGAGCCGCAAGCACCGGGAGTGCCCCGCTCGAGCGAGAAGCTGCTCGCTTCAGCCGGCAGCGCCTTCAGGACCATCGCCTCCGTCGACAATGCCTGGAAAACTTCGAAAAAGCAATGACTTGGGAAGCATCGTTGCAAGCGAAGGCGGATCCGATATCTTGTGATTAGTCTGCCATTCGGGAGCGCGTAATGGAACGCGGGCATCAGATCGACATCAGCAATATCGCGTACTTCCGGCATATCTACGACGGCGAGCAGCCGGACATGCGGCGCCTCTACGAGCAGGCCAAGGTCGACCAGTGGAACGCCGCAACCGATATCGACTGGGATCAGCCGCTCGAGGGCGATGGCGGGCTGATCGCAAATGATCTCGTCGATATTTACGGGACGACGTTCTGGGACCGCCTGTCCGAAGCACAGCAGGTCGAGCTCAATCGATGCGTCAGCCGCTGGCGCATCTCTACGCTGCTGGCTGGCGAACATGGGGCCATGCTGGTGTGCAGCCAGCTTGTCGAGAATGTGCAGGGGCAGGACGAAAAATTGTTCCAAGCGACGCAAGTCGTCGACGAGGCTCGGCACAATGAGGTGCTGCATCGCTACGTAGCGTTACGGCTCGAGGGACAGACGTACGCTCTCGCCGGCAATGTGAGGGAGATCTTCGACACGTTGCTCGGCACGCGGGCATGGTACCTGAAGACGATCGGCCTGCAGCTCGTCGCCGAAACGTTCGCCGTATCGCTGTTCCGGATGCTTGCCGAATCCTCGAAGGACGCGGTACTGCGCCAGGTTTGCCGGCGGATTCTGCAGGACGAGGCACGCCACATGGGTTTCGGCATGCTTTCCTTGCCGGCGGTCGTGGAACAGGCCTCGGCTGCAGAGCGGCGTGAAATGGAGGATTTCGCGGTATGGGCGCTCAACCGGACACTGAGGGGAATTTTTCCGCTGGCCGCGTATGAGGCGATGGGATTTGACCGGAACGACATCGAGGAGATCAAGCGGTTCCGCCGCGAGCGCGCGGCCGGCGGCGACGAGACTGCGTTTCGCAAATACTTCCGTCGCGATCTGCATGCCGGACTGGTCCGCAACTTGCGCAAGGTGGGGGTTCTCACCTCTCGTATCGAGCCCGATATCGCGGCGCTCGGGATCTCGCTCGCCCCCACGGCATAGCCTGCTCTTCGACACCCGGACACCTTCTTGTTGCAAAAGGGGCAGTCTCGAAGCCCTCGCCCGGATGGTGGGGGAGCGCGATGTGCCCGCCCTTTCACTAAACTAATACTGGCCGCGCGGCTCGAGGTCGAAGGCGTGCTGGCCGTACATCGTGCCGACCGCGTCCCAATTCAGGCTGACATGGCGGGCGACGGCATTGGCGTCGCGCCAGGCGCGCTGCACCGGATTGCTGAGCATCAGGCCATAGCCGCCGGTCGACGCATTGAGCGCCTCGACCGCCTGCACCGCGAGCTTTGTCGCATAAGCTTGGTTACGGCGGCAGCGGATGCGGTCGGCGACTGTAATTTCCTCTCCCCCCCGCAGCTTCTGCATTGAGTTGCGCAGATCGGTGAGCAGGATCATTTCCGCCGCATCGACCGCCGCCGACGCTTCGGCAAAGCGCAGCTGTACGGTTGCGAACTCCGTCATCGCGAGTCCGCCGCCGGCCAAAGCGCCGCGGGTCCTGCGCCCGGTAGTCATCTCCAGGTAACTCTCGAGCGCTCCTTTGGCGGCGCCGACGGCGGTCGAAGCCAGCATCGTGGCACCGAGCACCAACAGCGGCAGACGATAGAGCGGATTCCGGTGATAGCGCGCTCCGGGAGTATTGCCGGAGCGGGTATCCAGGAACAACAGGACGCGGTGATCTGGCACGAAGGCGTCGCGGACGATGATGTTCTTGCTGCCGGTGCCCGACAGCCCGCACACGAACCAATTATCTTCGATTTCGACTTCACTGATCGGCAGTAGGAAAAATGCCCCTTCGTAGGGCGGTGCTGAGCCGGGCGGCGCGATCATGGCGCCGAGCCTGATCCAGCTCGAATGGTCGCACCCGCTCGCGAAGGACCATTTGCCGTTCAACACGTAGCCGCCTTCCTGCGGAACTGCGGTGCCGGTCGGGGCAAAGCACGCACAGGTGAACGGGTCGGCTCCACCGCCCCATAATTCGCGCTGCGTCTCGATCGGAAAATGGCCGAACGAGATGCCATTGGCGAGCGCTCCATTTACTGCCCAGCCGGTCGACGCACAGCCTGCCGAGATCACCAGCGCGATTTCCAGTGCGACCACGGCGTCGTGCTCAAAGCCGCCGAACTCCCTTGGCCGGGTCGTCCGCAGTAATTCCGCATCGCGGATCTTTGCAATGATGCGCGGGGAGATCGTGCGGTTGCGCTCAGTCTCCTCGGCCAATGCCCGGATGTCCGGGACCAAATCGCGGGCCCGAGCAATCAGCTCTTCCGGTGTGAGTGGGGCGACCCGGCTGACGGCGGCACTCGACATTGGGCTCTCCGGTCCAACCTCGTTTTCCACGACCAGCATGCGCCCGCCTCGCAACTGCGACAACGCCAAACGACGCGCCCGCGAATTGGCCGGCCTACGAGCTTGCGATCCCGCTGCTTAAAAGTGTCCCAGGCCAGGCGCCGCAGGCGATCTGCGAGAAATCGCCGCTCAACGCCGGCAGAAACCTGATCGTCAACCGCGCCCCGCCCTTCGGGAACCCTGAAATCAGTCGTGCGATGGCGCTGAGTTTCGATCGCGAGGCTTTCATCGACATCCTGGACGAAGGGCAGGATGACATCGGCGGCGCGATGCTTCCGAGGCCCGCCTGGGTTTAGGGGCCTGCCGCGGGAGCTGCCGAAGGGGTTGCCGGGGCTACAATCCCGATGTCGGGAAGAGCTGCTGAGGCGCGCACGATATTGGAAGGCTCCGGACTGGACCACCCGCTCTCCGTCAAGCTGCCGATCCGGAATATCGCGATTGCAGGCGGCCCGGCGATCATCCTGGTCGATCGGCTGAAAGGCATCCAAGTCGATGCCGACCTCGATCTGATCGAATCGTCAATTGGGTTCCCAAAGCGCTCCGCAAGGATTATGCGGTCGGTCTCCGTCGACGATCCCGGTCAGCAGTCCTACGAGAACTATGCCTGCGGCTCTGAACGGAACATCGCCGGGTACTGCAACCCGGAACTCGAGAAGCAGATCGAGCGCCAGTCAATGAACCCGACCGGAAAAGCGCACGAAGCTCGTGTGCGAGATCGACCGAAAATGGCAGGAAGACGGAGCGGCCGATCATATTTCACTACTATGCGGCATCCTGTCCGGTCAGGTCAGGCGGTCCCGCGGACGCGGGAAGCAGCGGCGAGATGCGAATGCTTATCCGCGGCCCGTCCGAGGCGGGCGCCCTTGCGGGCCGTCGCGGGGATCCGTGGGGAGTGACGAGGAGGCGCGGGGCGAGCCCGTCGGGTCCTGGTCGCCGCGCAAGCATGCCTCTTGTCCAGGCCTCCGTGTCTGCTACACTGAGTGTGTCATTGGGGAGTAGCCGCCCGCGCCGTTCGACGAGAAGGGTTGTGGGGTCTGTGTCAACACGCTTGGCCTCCGGCCATGGCACAGGCGGCCCGACGGTTTGGCGAGACCTTTGGTACCGGCTCCCGCACCTGGGTTGGGCGGAGGGTAGCCGCGCCAGGGTTCGCCTCCGCCCGACCCTGATGATTTCCCGTGGAAGCTTTCTTCGTATCGGCCATGGTCGTCGGGCTCGCCGAGATCGGTGATAAGACGCAAATCCTGTCGATGATGCTCGCGGCGCGCTTTCTGCGCCCGCTTCCGATCGTCTTTGGCATTCTCGCGGCGACAGTGGCCAATCATGCCGCCGCCGGCCTTGCCGGAACTTTGTTCGGCAGCTTGCTGCGGGGGCCGTCGATGCGCTGGATCCTGGCAGCTTCGTTTCTTAGCGTCGCGATGTGGGCGCTTTTTCCCGACAAGGCCGCCGATCACCGCCTCGCGCATAGCCGCGCCGGAGCCTTTATGACGACACTCGTCGCGTTCTTTCTCGCTGAAATCGGCGACAAAACGCAAATCGCTACGATAGGGCTCGCCGCCCGTTTCGAGCAGTTTTGCCCCGTCGTCATCGGCACGACCTTGGGGATGATGCTGGCGAACATCCCCGCGGTCCTGATCGGGGACAGGATCGGCGACAGGCTGCCAATGAGAGTGATTCGCATTGCAGCTGCGGTCGTGTTTGCCGGTCTGGCCGTTCTTACGATTTCCACTGCAGGATTATAGGCCGCCCGTCCGTTAAAACCGTGCTGGCTTCGTAGCGCAGCGTGAACGACGCGACAAGCAATGACGTTAGAACTGCGAATATCTCGATGGCAACGAATCCACGATCCCCGAGAACCGATCGACAGTGATCCTGGCGTTCATCGAATATGATCTGACCTGTGACGATCCCGCTGAAGCGGTGAGATGCACAGCCAGATGTCACAGCCATCTGCTAGTCGAACCCGGGGAGCGTCAACACCAACCTGATCATTAATCGGGATGCGCCCTGCAACTCTGCCGAGTTGCCTCGACCGTAAAGCATTCATCGAGCTCCTGAGCGAAGGGCAGGGTAATATCGGCGGTGTTCTGCGGCCCTGCCGGGATAGTTATGGGGCGTGCCGGTGGATGTTCTGCAACCCTCCCCGGCTGCGGCATGGATGTGAAATAAACCGCGACGAGGCTCGAGATAATCCACAAGCTCGGCTATGGGGCCGTCACTGGCTCAAGGTAAAGGGTTCGGCGCGCAATATCCTTCCGTCTCGTGACCGGCAGTGATCCTGATCGACCAGCTGAATGATATCTACATCGATGCCGATCTCGAGACTGTGGACACCGCGCAGTGGTATCCCAAGGTGATGCGCAAGGATTATACGGCAGCTCTCAGCCTCACGGGCTGCATTGCCGAGGGTCCCGACCAAGGGCTGTACGAGAATTACACCTGCGGTGCCGAAGGCAATTATGACGGATATTGCAATCCCGAACTGGGCAACTGGTCGATCGGTAATCGATGGGTCACGGTCGGTGGAAGCGCCCGCAATTGATGTGGGAAATCGAAAAGGAACCTGCGGAAGACGACGCACGACCAACGTGAATTACAACCGGGTGTGGTGGCCGCCCTCTGTGAAAGGGCTGACGCGTAGATGGTCAACCGCATCTACAACGGCTGGCGCACGGAAGACGTCTGGCTGGACAAAATAGCCTGCCGCCCCCATCCCGTCTTGGGATGGTAGCCTTACTGATTGAAGGCTCAGGCGTGCGGCGTCCATCCTCACTCCATCAGCAGCCAGTGGCGGGATCGGGCACAATCGACTGCAGGCTGTTTTGTTTACCTTGCGGGAGAGCCCGGTGAATGGGCCGTCACCCAGGCCGAAGTGAGGGAGGTAACGAAGGGCTTGGGCTCAATGGATCAGCGGATAAATAATGGACCCGTTCCGCGGATAAGCGGGCGAATAGCGCCGCATCGCTGTCACATCCCTGCTGGCGGCGGCAAACAGGATCCGTCGCTGTGCCCATCGGCTTGCATCGATGCCTTTCAACACGACCGTTCGCGCCTCCGCCGGCAGAAACGCCAGCCGTGCGTACCGACAAGCGATCCATTGCACCCAATCGGTGAAAGGGCGCTCGCGCAATTCCCATTCCGCAAGGCCCTCGATCAGATCGTCGGTGCGATCAATTGTCTGGACCAGCGCGAAGGCCGCCATCATTGAACATCCTGCTCCATGGCCGAGAAAGGGCGGCTGCGCAGTTGCCGCATCGCCAATTATCGCAACGCGGCCGATCGACCAATATTCGGGCCGCACGATCTCGAACCACGCTCCATGGCAGTCATCGGGAATTCGATCGATGATCCAGCTCAGATTGGGGAAGAGCTCGCGCCAGGACTGACGGTCGATTGGTACGGCATTCCCCGAGTTGTCTGCGGCCAGCGACGTCAGCTGCACAGAGGCGAGTGTCGCGGTCGCAGGTGCATAGAGCACACGGCGTGCACCGCTCCAATATTCGCAGTGCGTGCAGTCCTCATCCGCCTCGCATAAGCCTGGATTTCGGCTGATTACCGTCTGGTAGCCGAACTGATTCGTGGCTCGCCGCCGCTTCAGAAGGCCGAGGCCGTCGCGTATCGCGGAGCCGGTGCCGTCGGCGCCGACGATCAGGTCGGCGCGCAGCGAGCTTCCATCCGCCAAATAGAGCCAGCCCTCCGGTGCTGCGGCGATAACCCGCGAGTCGAAAACGACTTGGCCGCCGGTATCGATCAGCGCGTCGTGGAGTACTCTCAACAGGTCTGCGTGTAACGGGGCATACAGGCGGAATTGGGGACCGAAGTGGCTGCTGGAGAACGTTCTCCCATCGGGATTTCGCCGCTCGTGACGGATTACGGGAATCGCATCGGCAATTGCCGGAGCCAGCACGCCGAGCGCGTCGAGCACGCGCAGGCCGTTCTCCCAAAGATGGACACTCTCTGCGGCGCTGCGCAGCCTGCTGTCCTGCTCGTGTACACGCACACGCCAGCCCTTTTGCGCCAAAGCAAGACCGGCCGTCAGCCCCGCAATGCCGGCGCCGGCAATCTCTGCCGCGGGCTTCACGGCGCGCCGAAGAAGAGGCGGAGCGGGAGGCTATTCGCATCCCGCCGGCTCTTGACAAGCATTGTATCGGCGTCTGCGAAAGGAGCAAATGCCCCGTCGGAAGGCTTGCTTAGCGCAACAGGGTTCATCTCGACCGCTCCCGGGCGGGACACGAGAAGACGTCACAAGGTTACAAGATTGACTAGCAGGATTTATGCCAAGAAAGGGTCGATCCAAACGTGGACCAACCGGTCGGCTCCCTCGTTCACCGTGTTCCGGCTCCAGAGCCCAGCCAGGATCGAATTTTTGATGGCCCCCGGGCCTCTCTCCCCGTCGCGCCCTTCAGCCAGGCCACGGCTGTCGATGGCTGGATTTTTGCCATGGTCAAATACCGACGCAGCCGGACAACGACGGCGCCGCTACCGGCGGGCATCGAGGTGACAAACGCGCCGCGTGATGGAGAGTTTGCATTCGCCCGCGTTCATCTAGCCCGTTTCGAGCCCCGATTATCCCGCTATGAACGCGATTTATCAGAGCTGTATCGCATCGGGAAAGCTGCCGTGTATCGGCGTCGCCGCGCTTGCGTGCGGCGCACTCGTCGAGATCGATCTGCTGGTGCGCAACCCGTCGGTCTAACGCGGAGCTGTGTGTGAGGGAGTCTATCCGCGGCGGAAATATTCTTCGTAGGGCGTGTCGTTCTTGACCAGCACACCGCCATCCACTGTCAGAGCGACGCCCGTGATCATACGCGCCGCATCACCGGACAAGAACACGATCGGGCCCGCGATGTCCTCCGGCTCGCACATCCGGCCCAGCGGGATCTTGCGGGCCCGCGCTGCTTTGGTTTCCGGTGATGGGGCCGCACCGCCAAACGCAGTCGCGGTCGGGCCGGGGCAGACGGCATTGACGCGGATACCGTCGGGCGCGAGCTCGTAGGCCGCGTGGCGTGTCAGCCCCAATAAGCCGGCCTTCGACGCCGTGTAATTGGCCGTCCCGCCAAACGAAATGCGCTGGCCGGCGATCGAGGCGACATTGACGATCGCGCCGCCGCCGCGTTTGCGCATATGCGGCAGCACCGCCTGGATGCCATTAAGTGCGCCGGTGAGATTGACACTGATGACACGGTCCCAGTCTTCCGGCCCCATTTCCGCGATCATCCGCCGCACTGTCGTCCCGGCGCCGTTCACGAGAATGTCGATACCCCCCGACGCCTCGGCGATTGCGGCCGCGACAGCCGTGAACGCCCCCCGATCTGCGACATCGAGGCGATGAGCGGTGGCCTTGCCGCCGCGGCCCGTGATCTCGGCCGCGACCGCTTCGGCTGCCCGCGCTGCAAGATCGAGCACTGCGACCCGCGCTCCGGCCCTCGCGAAAGCACGGCAAGCCGCGGCACCGATTCCATTTGCGCCACCGGTAACAAGAACGACTTTCCCGGCGAAAGCTTCGCTCATCTCTGTCGCGCCTCCGAGATTACGGATCTTCGATTAGGCTTGCTGTTGCTGCGGGGATTTGTCGAGCAGCCGCCGGTCTGATACGAATTGCCAACCCGACAGCGAGGAGGCGGCGCTCATGCGGCAGAACAGCTTCGGCACACTTCCTCCGGTCTCGCAGTTGACGCTCGGCGGCGGCGGTATCGGCATGGTGTGGGGCGAGACGACTTTCGACGAATGCGTCGCAACGGTGCACGCGGCAGTTACCGCCGGCATCAACCTGATCGACTTAGCGCCTCGCTACGGCGATGGCAAGGCCGAGCAAGCCGTCGGCGAGGCTTTCGGCGGCCGCTTGCCTGGCGGAGTGCGGGTGACGAGCAAATGCAATCTCGGCAATACGCCGTCCGAGGAAATCGAGTCTGTTCTGCGGCGCTCGATCGAGGAGAGCCTCGCACGCTTGCGGCTGTCGCGTCTCGATCTGTTCTTTCTCCATTCGAATGTGGTGCCGGATGAGGGCCACATGACGCGCCGGCCCGACGCCGCAAGCCGCATGACACCCTACGCGAGATTTGTCGAGCACGTCCGTCCGCTCTTCGAGCGATTCGTCGGCGAGGGTCTGATCAGCGCCTGGGGCCTGACAGGCATCGGCCATCCCGATACGATCATCAAATTGCTGGGCGAGCATCCGGCTCCGCATGCGGTGCAATGCATCGCCAATTTGCTGGATTCACCGGGAGGGCTGAAGTTTTTCGGGGGACCTGCAAAACCTCGCGCCGTCATGACGGCGGCCCGCGCCAACGGGGTCGGCGTAATGGGTATCCGTGCGGTCCAGGCAGGTGCGCTGACCGGTGCTGTGGATCGGGCTTTGCCCATCGACCACCCCGAAATGCGCGATTATGCCCGCGCCGCCGGCTTCCGGCGGCTCGCCGCGGAGTTGGCGGTAACCCCGGCTGCGTTAGCACATCGTTATGCGCTGTCACTCGATATCGACACTCTTGTACTCGGCGTGAAAAACCGTCGGGAGCTTGCCGAGTGCATAGCCGCTGCTGAGGCAGGCCCACTGCCTGAGGAGCTGATAGCCCGAGTCGATCAAACCGTCGATCGCGGCGCAGAGGGATGATGATCCGGTCGACGCGGCATCGCGCTAAGCGCTTTCGGGCGGCGATCAATGTGCCAGGTCGATTGGCTTGCCCGCTTCACGCAGCCCGGGATCTCCGCTCGCGGGTGCGCGAAAGCGCGCCGTTACTTGAGGTGAACCGGCGGTGCGTCCGGCAGCTCGGCCGGCCCCCGACCCACGTCTTTCTCTCGGCAAGGAACGGGCATGACGACACTGCACGCGATCATCATGGCCCTATTGCAGGGCGCCACCGAGCTCTTTCCTGTCAGCAGCCTCGGTCATGCCGTCGTGGCACCGGCACTTCTGCGGTGGAACCTCGACCAGCGTGGCCCCGCCTTCCTGCCGTTCCTCGTCATGCTGCATCTCGGCACCGCGACGGCGTTGCTGCTCTATTTCTGGCGTGATTGGTGGTCGTTTGCTCTGGGTATCCTCGGCGCGGATAAGCCGGATCGCGTTGCCGAAAACCGTCGCCTTTTCGGCCTGATTGTCGTCGCGACGCTACCGGGCGTGGCGGTCGGGTTTCTCCTCGAGCATTTCTTCCGCAACCTGTTCGGGAGCCCGTCCGTGGCTGCGGCGTTTCTCATCGTCAATGGCGCGCTATTGCTCGGCGGCGAGCGCCTGCGTGCGCGATCAGGGCAACGATCTCTCGCCAGTTTGACCGCCCGCGACGCCCTGGCAGTCGGCTGCTGGCAATGCGCAGCCCTCATCCCAGGGATCTCCCGCTCGGGTGCCACGATGGTCGGCGGGCTGCTTCGAGGGGTCAATCACGAGGATGCCGCCCGTTTCTCGTTTCTCATTGCGACGCCGATTATCACCGGCGCTACCGTGTTGGAGGTCCCGAAACTGCTGCGCGCGGGTGTCCCGCACGCGATCCTGACGGATGCTCTTGTCGCGGCGGTGGTTGCAGGCGTGACCGCCTTCGCCAGCACGGCCTTCCTGATGCGCTATTTCCGTGAGCATGATCGCTGGGCCCTCAACCCGTTTGCCTATTACTGCCTTCTTGCGGGTCTCGGGAGCTTGACCGCCCTGTGGATCGTCTGACCTGGACGCGCGGCAAGCCTGGGGGAACGATAGCGCCAGCCGGCCGGCTCGGCTTAAATGCGACCGTCGGGTGATCGGTTCTGCCGCAGGATCCACTCATCCGGAGGGTGGCGCGCAAGGCTGCAGCCTTCGGCTCGGCTCGATGCTTCCCGGCAAGGCCGGGCGGCTGGCGGACTCCTGCCGCGACGGACGCCATCGAGTGTTGTCGGTTTGCAAGCGGGAGAGGTTCTGCCGATCCGGCAGCGATGCGCGTCGGAGCGGATCGTCCATTGTCGGAGCGGATCGTCCATTGAGGCCCGGGGCTGAGGCCGGCGGATGAGTTAGCTACGCCGGCCGGGACAGGAGAGCGGGGAACGATCGAACATCGATCGGGGGTTTTCCTCCCGGCCGCACGGGGCGGCGCGCGGGTTGCACGACGGGACTCAGCGGCTGTCGCGCGGCGCCGTCAGTCCT
>JAFMSA010000441.1 GCA_017353855.1 Alphaproteobacteria bacterium | reverse complement strand
GCGTCTTGTTGGTCAGCACGATCCGATTGCGGATGGCAAGGTTCTGCACACGGTAGGCGCCAGTCATATTGCCGTGCATGCGGTAGAGCGTTGCCGGCTCGGGTGCGCGAAGATAAGCTCCACAATCCTCCAGCTGGTCCCAGTCGAGCGCCAGCACCTCCCCAGCTTCACTAACCGCTGCCTCCACCGTCGTCACTCTATTGGTGGCCGAGGTCGCCGCGATCACGTGTTCGTACCTGTCCTCAACCCATTTAACGGGCCTCCCCGTCCTGCGGGCCGCAATAGCCATCAGAACGACATAAGGGAACACCGCCTGCTTGGCGCCGAAACTGCCTCCCGAGTCCGGCGGGATCTTCAACCGCAGCTTGTTGGCGGGCACGCCGAGCGCCATTGCCATAACCGGATGAAGAGCGAAAGGCCCTTGAAAATTGGCGGTGACCTCGTAAGCGCCTTCACCGGGAAGATACTCGGCAACCACGACGAAGCACTCGATCGGCATGCCGGCATTCCGGGGATACTCGATGGCGATCGAGATGCGGTGCGGTGCGCGAGCGAAGACCGCTTGCGGGTCACCATAGTGAAACCGGCGATCACTGATTGTTTCCGATGCCGCGGCGCCGCGCGGATCAATAATCGCCGGCAGTGGACGGTAAACGATGGTGACCTTTTCGAGCGCGTCCTCGGCTCGATAGCGATCGCCGGCCACGACCACGGCAACGGGCTCTCCGGCATAGCGGACACGATTGGTCGGGAGGCACCAATGCTCCACCGGCGATTTGACTGCTGCGGTGAATGGCCGGGTCCAGCGCCGGGCGTCCTCGCCGGTGATAACACACTCGACGCCGGGCATCGCCAAAGCATCGGTGGTATCGATTGAAAGAATATCCGCATGCGCGTGCGGCGAGCGCAGGATCGCCGCATGGAGAGTCCGCGCTGTCAGCGGCAAATCATCGGCAAAACGGCCATGCCCGGTCAGAAGTGCGATATCCTCGAACCGTCCGGAAAGTCGCCCCGAATGGTGGTCCGCCATTTCGGTCCTTTTCGGCCACCGAGATACAAAACCAGCGGCTACTGTAACGGATCAGCCTCCGTCACGCTAACGGCGCGGCATGGCCGCGGAACAACGACCTGACAATCGGGGCTTCGCTCTCGTGGGATCCCGGTGCGGAATTTTTCCGGCAGGTTCGAAGCACAATCACGCAAAGCTCAGCAATCGGGCTGCGCTACGACAGCAGGAGAGCAGCCGCCGGCGAGCCGGTCAACAGCGGGTAACGTCACATCGGCTGTAGCGGCGATGGGGGCCCGATGGCCGCACCGCGCTGTCGCCGAGATAGGTCTGGCAGCGACTGGCCAATCATGCCTGCCACTCCGTACCGATAGCAGCAGACCGCGGTCGCGTGCAATTCGGATCGAGAATGGGACGACTTAGGTCGACCGGCAGTGAATAACTAAGGACGAGCGGATTGTCAGCCTGGCGTCAGGGCGGCATTTCAAGTCGTTTTAAAACGCCGCCCTGATTCCCTGTCCCTGGCTCCCGCCGGCGTTCCGGTTTTCCGAAGGCTTCGTAGGGATCGCGTAACCTCGATCGGCGCTGGGCCTCGAAAACCGATCGGCAGAGATCAGGCGAGCTCGAAGCGGTCCAGGTTCATCACCTTGGTCCACGCCGCGACGAAGTCGTTCGCGAACTTCTCCTTCGAGTCCGCGCACGCATAGACTTCCGCAAGGGCGCGCAGCTGCGAGTGCGAACCGAAGATCAGGTCGACACGGGTGCCGCTCCACTTGAGCGCGTTTGTCTTCCGGTCGCGCCCCTCATACACGCCTTCAGAGCCGGCGGACGGCTGCCATTGCGTGCTCATGTCGAGCAGGTTGACGAAGAAGTCGTTCGTCAGCGTCTCGGGCCGCTTGGTGAAGACGCCGTGTGCGGAGTGTCCGGCATTTGCGCCCAGAACGCGCAGGCCGCCCACTAGAACCGTCATCTCAGGCGCCGTCAGTGTCAGCAACTGCGCCCGATCTACCAACAGTTCCTCAGCCGACAGGCGCTGCTTGCCGCGAAGGTAATTGCGGAAGCCGTCGGCGCTCGGCTCCAGCGGCGTGAAGGATTCGACGTCCGTTTGCTCCTGCGATGCGTCCATACGCCCCGGCGTGAAGGGGACGTTCAGGTCGTGCCCGGCTGCCTTAGCCGCCTTCTCGATCGCCGCGCAGCCGCCGAGAACGATCAGGTCGGCTAGCGAGACCTTTTTCCCGCCGGACTGTACAGCGTTGAAGTCGCTTTGGATCGCGTGGAGCGTCTGCAAGACCTCCGCCAGCTGCGCCGGTTGGTTGACGTCCCAATCCTTTTGCGGCGCGAGGCGAATGCGCGCGCCGTTGGCACCACCGCGCTTGTCAGAGCCGCGGAATGTCGACGCCGACGCCCAAGCCGTCGAGACCAGCTGGGAGACGGACAGGCCGGAGGCGAGAATTTTCGCCTTCAGGGCCGCGATGTCCTGCTCCCCGATCAGCGGATGATCGACAGGCGGGATCGGATCCTGCCAGATCAGCGTCTCCTTCGGGACGAGCGGGCCGAGATAGCGCGCGATCGGGCCCATGTCGCGGTGCGTCAGCTTGAACCACGCCCGGGCAAAAGCGTCGGCGAACTGATCCGGATTCTCGTGGAAGCGCCTCGAAATCTTTTCGTAAGCAGGGTCGACCCGCAGCGAGAGGTCCGTGACCAGCATGGTCGGCACGTGCCGCTTCGAAGGGTCGTAGGGGTCCGGAATCGTTGCGGCGGCACCTTTAGCCTTAAACTGCCAGGCGCCGGCCGGGCTCTTCGTCAGCTCCCATTCGTTATCGAACAGGTTCGAGAAGTAATGATTGCTCCATCGCGTCGGCGTTTGGGACCATATGACTTCAGGGCCACCGGTGATCGCGTCAGGCCCTTTGCCAGTGCCAAACCGGCTCTTCCAACCGAGGCCCTGCTCCTCGATGGGGGCGCCTTCAGGCGCCGGGCCCACCAATGACGGATCGCCCGCGCCATGGGTCTTGCCGAAGGTGTGGCCGCCGGCAATCAGCGCGACCGTTTCCTCGTCATTCATCGCCATGCGCCGGAACGTCTCGCGAATATCCCTGGCCGCGGCGAGGGGATCCGGGTTGCTGTTCGGCCCTTCCGGATTGACGTAGATCAAACCCATTTGCACAGCGGCGAGAGGGTTCTGAAGATCACGGTCGCCGCTGTAGCGCTCGTCCGCCAGCCACTTGCCTTCGGAACCCCAGTAGATGGATTCGTCGGGCTCCCAGACATCCTCGCGCCCGCCGCCGAAACCGAACGTCCTGAAACCCATCGACTCGAGGGCGACGTTGCCCGCGAGAATCATTAGGTCCGCCCAGGAGAGTTTCCGGCCGTATTTCTGCTTGATCGGCCACAGGAGCCGGCGCGCCTTGTCGAGGCTCGCGTTGTCCGGCCAACTGTTGACCGACGCAAAGCGCTGCTGGCCGGCGCCGGCGCCGCCCCGGCCGTCGCCGATGCGGTACGTGCCGGCGAGGTGCCACGCCATCCGAATCAACAAGCCCCCGTAGTGGCCATAGTCGGCCGGCCACCAATCCTGCGATTCCGTCATCAAGGCATGCAAATCCTTGATCACGGCGTTCAGATTCAGGCTGTCGAACTCCTTGGCGTAGTCGAACGCCTTGCCCATCGGGTTTGACAGCATGGAGTGCTGGTGAAGAACCTGAAGGTTCACTTGGTTCGGCCACCAGTCACGGTTCGTGAGTGCCCGGGTTCCGCCCGTCACAGGGCACTTGCTTTCACTTGCCGTGTGCTCCCTCTCCACAGCACCGCTTTCCGGCATTTCCAACCTCCTTCTGCACGCGGAATTGCCGGGGCCGCCCTCGGCATCGTGCTCCCGCCGGCGCCGGCCTCGCGCGGGCCGCCGCAAGCTGTTCTGGCCGGCGGCGGTGCTCGATGGCGATTCCCGCTCGCAATCGACCCGTAAATTGGCCGCACGAAGCGGTAGGACACCCCCGATCTGCGCGATATGGGGCCTCAGTGCTACCAATCAAGAGTTAGAATTATTATAAATAAAATCAGGCTTTGATCGTCATCCGGGACCGAGGTGCGGGCGGGCGGCAAGGGCACTCCGTGGAACGAAAATTGCTGCACCGGAATGTCCTATAGCTGGCCGGACGCTTAGATGCCCCCGCCGGGATCCGACGCGAGATCGGTCGGACGGGTCAACATCCTCGGCTTCAGGCATCTCTTGACCCCGGGGTGCGCCCAGGGTTCCTCGCGCCCGCGAACGCGCCATGCTGGCCGAACTTCAGCAGGAACTTGAATTCCCATCACTATTTCCGGCTCGGCCGCACTTGCCGATGAACTTACCGTCCGGGGTGAAGGCCTGCAGGCGATTGTTTCCGCTTTCGACGATGACCGGGTTTCCGTTCTTTTGGACGGCGCCACCCGGTCAGGTTGGTTCTATGAACGCCTCACCAAAAGGGTTTGGTGAGGGTTTCGCGGGTCTGACACCACG
>JAFMSA010000440.1 GCA_017353855.1 Alphaproteobacteria bacterium | reverse complement strand
GGCTGGCGGTTTGTGCGCGTGCGCTGGTGGCGCTTGCTGCATCTCACACTGCTCGGGACGGTCGCGCTGCAGGCGGTGGCCGGCCGCGCCTGCATCCTGACGCTGTGGCAGACCGCGCTCGCAGACCGGACCGCGAGCCCGACCCCGCTGATCATGGAGTGGGTCAACCGGATGCTCTACTGGCCGTTGCCGCTCTGGGCTTTCGCGGGGCTTTACCTGATCGTCTTCGGCTACGCACTCGCCCTCCTCTGGCTGGTGCCGCCGGCACACCGCACAACGGCTACTCCACGGTGACGCTCTTCGCCAGATTGCGGGGCTGGTCGACGTCGGTGCCTTTGAGGACCGCGGCATGGTAGGCGAGGAGCTGGATCGGGATTGCATAGAGCAATGGGGCGACGAAGGGGTCGCAGCTCGGCACGGCGATGCCGAAGGCCAGCCGGTCGGCGAGCCGAGCAACCCCGGCGGCGTCGGAGATCATCACGACGCGGCCGCCTCGCGCCATCACCTCCTCGACATTGCTGAGGGTCTTATCGAAGAGGTCGTCATGCGGCGCCAGAACGATGACGGGCACGCTCTCGTCGATGAGCGCGATCGGCCCGTGCTTCATCTCACCAGCGGCATAACCTTCGGCATGAATGTAGGAGATTTCCTTCAGTTTGAGCGCGCCCTCCAGTGCCAGCGGAAAGGCGCTGCCGCGACCGAGATACAGCACATCGCGGGCCTCGGCGATCTCGATGGCGATTTCGCGGATCCGCTCGTCATGGTTCAGCACCTCGCTGGCGCGCGACGGGATCTCGGTCATGACGCGGGCGAGTTCCGCCTCGCGAGCCTGGCCGATGGCGCCGCGGGCCCGCGCCAGCGCCACGCTAAAAGCGGCGAGCACGGCGAGCTGCGTGGTAAAGGCCTTCGTCGATGCGACGCCGATCTCGGGGCCGGCCAAGGTCGGCAGGACCACGTCGGCCTCGCGCGCGATCGAGCTCTCCGGCTGGTTGACAATGGCAATGATCTTCTGCCGCCGCGCTCTGGCATAGCGCAGCGCGGCCAGAGTGTCGGCGGTCTCGCCCGATTGCGAGACAAATATCGCCGCGCCGCCATTTGACATCGGCGGCGCCCGGTAGCGGAATTCCGAAGCAATGTCGGTCTCGACGAAGATTCCGGCGATCTGCTCGAGCCAATATTTCGCCACGACGCAGGCGTGATACGCGGTACCGCAGGCGCTCAAAGTCACGCGATCGATCTCGCCCAGCGCAAACGGCATTTCGGGCAGATGCACGGTGCGCGTGGTGGGGTTGATCAGCGCGTTGAGGGTGTCGCCGATCACCGCCGGCTGCTCGAAGATCTCTTTGAGCATGAAGTGGCGGTAGTTGCCCCTGCCGATGAGCGCCCCCGAAGCCGCCGTTTGGCGGACCGGCCGCTCGACTTGCGAATTGGCCGCGTCGAAGATCGTCACCTGGCATGAGCTCACGACCGCCCAGTCGCCTTCCTCGAGGTAGGTGATGCGCCGGGTCAGCGGCGCCAGTGCCAACGCGTCGGAGCCCAAAAACATTTCGCCGTCGCCATAGCCGATTGCGAGCGGGCTGCCGCGGCGGGCACCGATCAATAAATCGGGCTCTCCGGCAAACAGGAAGACGAGCGCAAAAGCCCCTTCTAGCCGTGCCAGCGTGCGCGACACCGCTTCGCGCGGGACCAGCCCCTGTTCGAGCAAATGCGTCGCCAGGATCGCTACCGCCTCGGTATCGGTGTCGGTTCGAAAAATATGCCCCAACCCCTCGAGTTCGCGCCGCAGGGCTTGGAAATTCTCGATGATGCCGTTGTGCACGACGGCGACCCGTTCGGTCGCGATCGGATGCGCGTTGGCCTCGCTCGGCAGGCCGTGCGTCGCCCAGCGCGTGTGCCCGATGCCGATCATCCCCTGTACCGGCTCACGATCGAGTCGCCCGGCGAGGTTGACGAGCTTGCCCTCGGCGCGCCGACATTCGATATGCCCTTCGACGAGGGTGGCAATACCGGCCGAATCATAGCCGCGGTATTCGAGACGACGCAGCCCTTCGATGAGCCCGGGCACCACCGCCTCCTTGGCGATGATGCCGATAATCCCGCACATCAGTTTTTCATGAGTTGCCGCCGTCGCATCTGACCAGCGCGTCCTGGCTTGTCGACCTGCCGTCCGCGCCCGATCGACAGCGCGTCGCGCGGAACCTCACGGGTGATAACGCTGCCGGCGGCCACATAGGCGCCCTGCCCGATTGTCACCGGCGCAACGAGCACACTGTTCGAGCCGATAAAAGCACCCTCTCCGATTGTTGTGCGGTATTTGTTAACCCCGTCGTAATTACAGGTAATCGCGCCGGCACCGATATTCGTGCGTGCTCCGACCTCGCTGTCGCCGATATATGCGAGATGATTGGCCTTCACCCCGGTGCCAAGGCGCGCCGCTTTGATCTCGACGAAATTACCGACATGCACCTCGTCCTCGAGCACCGCGCCGGGGCGCAGTCGCGCGAAGGGGCCAACCACCGCGCCGGCTCCGACCGCCGCGCCTTCGAGGTGCGAGAAGGAGCGGATCCGCGCCCCCTCGCCCACCGTCACACCGGGGCCGAACGTCACGTTCGGCTCGATGACGACATCGCGTCCAAGAGCGGTATCGGTGCACAGGAACACGGTCTCCGGCGCCGCCAAGGTGACACCCGCCTCCATCGCCGCGCGGCGCAGCCGACGCTGCATCAACGCCTCTGCCTCCGCGAGTTCGGCTCGCGTATTGATGCCCAGGAGTTCCTCCGCAGGGAGCTCCACGGCACGGCAGAAAAGCCGCTTGCGGCGCGCGATCCGGACAATGTCGGTCAGATAAAGCTCGCCCTTGGCATTGTCGCTGTCGAGCGCGTCAAGGAGGTCACGCAGGTGGTGCGCATCGATCACCATGATGCCGCCATTTACCAGCCCGATGGCCTGCTCCTCGGGGGTGGCGTCGGCCGCCTCGACGATGCGCTCGAGTGCGCCATCGGGCGCAAGCACAAGACGGCCATAGCGACCGGGGTCAGCTGGCCGCATGCCCGCTACGAGGATCGCCGCCGAGATGCGGCGCCGTTCGGCCAGCAAGCGAGACAACGTCTGCGTCGTGAGAAACGGCGTATCGCCATACAGCACGAACACCTCGTCGATCCCGCCCTGCGGCGCGAGGCGGCCATCGAGAGCTTTGAGTGCAGTGCGCACCGCGTCGCCGGTGCCGAGCGGCGGATCCTGCACGACACTTTCGGCCGGAGCCACGATTCGCGCGACGCTGTCCATCTGCGGCCCGATCACGACGAGTGTCGCCGCCGGTGTCAAAGGCCGCAGCGCCTCCAAAAGATGCGCAATCATCGGCCGTCCTGCGATCGGGTGCATGACCTTTGGCAGCGCAGATTTCATGCGCGTACCGTTGCCCGCGGCGAGGATGACAACGGCGAAATCAGACTGGGTCACGGATAGCCCAAAGAGATCGAAGACGCGAAACGCCGGCACCATCCCGGCGGCGCCGCCATGCTTACAGCAAAACGGCGTGGTATAGAACATAACACGACAACGCAGAGTTTGTCCCGATGGAAGGCTATCTTCTCGTCTTCGATCTCGACGGGACGCTGGTTGACAGCGTCGCGGACCTACGCGCCGCACTGAACGAAATGCTGCGCGAGCGCGGGCTCCGGCCGTTGTCGGCGCACGAGGTCAGACGCATGGTCGGCGACGGGGTACCGGCGCTCGTCGCGCGCGCCCTCGCGGCATGCGGCGCCAAGCCGGCCAAGGCGTCGACTGCGCTGGCTCGCTTTCTTGAGATCTACGAAGCGACTGCGGCGCAATTGTCGCGACCTTATCCGGGCGTGCCCGAGACCCTGAGAGCGCTGCGGCGGCGCGGGTATCGCACGGCGGTCTGCACCAATAAGCCGCAGCGCGCGACTCTCGCGGTGATGCAGGGTCTGGACCTTCTGCCACTCTTCGACGGGATCGCCGGCGGCGACCGCTTTCCGACAAGAAAGCCGCATCCGGATCACCTGCTGCGGCTTATCGCCGACCTCGGCGCCACGCCCGCTGCCAGCGCGATGGTTGGCGACAACGAAAACGACGCCGCAGCCGCTCACGCTGCGGCGATCCCGCTTGTGCTGATGCGATACGGCTATGCTCGGGTCGACCCCGACACACTCGCCGCCGACGCCCTTCTCGACGATTTTTCGCAGCTGCCCGCGGCACTCGAGCGGCTCGGCCTCATTCCGTAAACCGCCGGTCAACGCCGCGTGCCCGCAGTTGCGCAAGAGTTGCCGTAAAGGTGCCGAACTCGCTGCCGAATTCGAATTTCACCGGGATCAGCAAATCACCGGGCACCAGCCGCATGAACCACAGCTTTCCTTGGTCGGTCGGCGGCTCGCCCCCGCGATCGACGGGAAAGCCGGCGATCCGGTGGCGCCGCATCCGGCATATCCGGGCCGGACCGGTAAAACCGGACACGCTCTCGGGCGGCAGATCGGTAAAGCTCAGATCGTA
>JAFMSA010000439.1 GCA_017353855.1 Alphaproteobacteria bacterium | reverse complement strand
AACGCGAACCTGTCTCCGCTCTGAGACGAAAGCGAGGCTCTGTCGTGCGTGACGGGGGTGAGGCTCGTGCCTTGCCTAGTCACGGCGAGTCACCTGCGAATGTTGCCGAGGTTCATCGTGAGCCAAAGCAATAGTCTCGTCTTCTGGCTCGCGCGCTGTCGAGCGCGCGGAACACCTCGCGCGCCTTCTCGATGTCAGCGAGATGTTCTCGCGCGACATCCGCTGCGGCCGGAACTCGGCGGTCGAACCTTCGATTGAACCCGCACGAGGAGCGCTTCTTCGCCGCGCATGACACTGCCACCGCACGAAGCGTCGTGAATTTATGTCGTCGATGCCGGCAATCCGACCTCGATCATCGGCGCGATGCGTAATGCGCGCGAGAACGCACGCGGGTCCACGGCTGTTGACCTCGACTGGAGATGCGGGTACAGCTCAACGTGTTCTATAACCGCCTCGTCTTGTTTTTCGGCAGCGATCTCGCGCCCGGCAACCTGGCCGCGTCGTTTGCGACGATAGAGGAGGCATCCCAGACTCATAGCGGGATCACCGAGGGCACCCTTTCCTGCGACCCGGGGCGGTGCTTCTATCAGACCGGCTGCTATATCGAGCGCGCCTATCAGACGATACGCCGACATCAAATGCCACCTCCCGTTGCCCCGCATTGCCGATGTCGCCTCGTCGGTCGATGCTGTCAGCCAGTGCAATGCGTTACTGCGTTCGGTGGCCGGATACCACGCCTACGGGGGCCTGCATCCCGCTGGCGGGTTCCCGCTGCTGAATACCGCGTTTCCACGCTCGGTCCATCAATTGCGTGCGCGAGGTCGGGCGATTGCTGGGAGAGGTCAAGCCGGCGCTGCCGGGTGCGGCGCGGCAATGCGGCCAAGGAGGTCGGCCGCCTGCAGGCCGTCCCCGGCCCGTTGCACATATCGACGATCTTGAGCCGCGACCTCCACGAATTTCTCGGCGCGATCCAGTGCCAGCTCATCGCCGTCACGCTCGAGCTTTGCGTCGCTTTTTTGGTGTACCCAAACGCAGACCACAAGCCCGCAATAGGCAGATCCCATGCCCGTTCTCACCGTTCGGCATGTCATGACCGATCGTTATGAACAGCCTGTCTCATTCGGCGAGCATCGCATGATGCTGCGGCCGCGTGGCGGCTGTGACCGGAAGCTGCTCGAAGCGAGTGTGGCCATTACACCGGGACCTCCCGGCATCCGACGGGTGCACGACGTGTTCGGCAACTGCGTCGCGATCCCGAGTGTCAAGCATGTGCTGGAGCTGCTCTTCGAGAGCGTCATTCGCCTCGATCTTTCGCCGACCAACATCCTCCACTTCCAGATCGGGGAGTATGCCAAGCGCTACCCGTTCAGCTACGACGCTGCCGAGATGGCCGATCTGTTGCGATCGATCGAGCGGCAATGCATCGATCTCGAACATGAGATCGACGTATCGGGCTCTCTCTGCGTTCCGGAGGACTGCGGCCCCGCCCGTGCCTGGCTGGTCTATCTGCCGGGCGCCGTCCGGATCGAATTCGGTCCTAGGAACGGCATTGTCGGCAAGCACGGCCTGATCCGCGTGGCAGTCGGGCGCGACCCGCGCCGGGCGTTACCCGTCAGCAGGACCTGGACGGGCTTTCCATCGGACGCGCTGGGCAGCGATGCAGGTCACGTCCGAGACGGCCGCGGCCTGGAAAGCCCCTGCGTGCAAGCCGGCAAACAAGCAGGTCTGCCCCCCGAGAGGTCAAAGGAGACCCGGCACTGCGCGGCCGCATGGCGATGACCGACGACCAGCACGACGTCATCGCTTTCCTTAGCGATGCCTCTTCGTACGGCGCGAGTGTAGACCGGGTCGAGATACTCGAGACTCACGCCTCGCTAGTCTTTCTCGCCGGCGACTGCGCCTACAAGCTGAAACGCGCGGTAAGATATCAGTACCTTGATTTTTCGACCGCCGAACGCCGCCGAGAGGCTTGCGAGGCCGAGCTGACCCTGAACCGGCGCACTGCGCCCGCCCTCTATCTCGAGGTCCGGGGCATCGTGCGCACGGCAGCCGGTGAGCTCGCTTTCTCCTCTTCCGGAAGGGCTGTCGACTGGGTGGTGGTCATGCGGCGCTTCGATCAGGCGCTGCTGTTCGACGCACTTGCGAAGCGTGGCGGCCTCGATCCGCAGCTCATGGACGAACTCGCCGACCATGTCGCCCTTTTTCATCTGGCCGCGGAGCGCCGTCTCGACCGCGGCGGGGCGGCCGAGATGCGCAGGCTTGCCGAAACGCAGCACGAATGCCTGGCCGCAGCGCCGTCATCCGGGTTCGCACTGGACCGGGTCGCAAGCATCCTCGAGAAATGGCACGAAGGGCTGGCCATCCTGGCGGGACTCCTCGACGGCCGACGCGCCGCGGGCAAGGTGCGGCGCTGTCACGGCGATTTGCACCTGCGCAACATCTGCCTGCTCGACGGGAAACCAGTCCTGTTCGACTGCCTGGAATTCGACGAAACGCTCGCCAGCATCGATGTCCTTTATGACCTCGCATTTCTGCTGATGGATCTGGAGCATCGCGGGCTAGCCGACTTCGCCAACCGCGTGTCGAACCGTTATCTCGACCGCACCTCGGAAGATGACGGGCTCGCCGCGATGCCGCTTTTCCTGTCGCTGCGGGCAGCGATCAGGGCGCATGTGAGCGCGACGGCAGTGGAGCAGGCAACCGGGGATGCTGGCGCTTCGGAACTGAGAAGCGAAGCTCGTCGCTATCTCGACCTCGCGTATCGGGCGCTCCAGCCAGAGCCTTGCCGGCTGATTGCCATCGGCGGCGTCAGCGGCAGCGGTAAGTCGACATTGGCCGCTTCCCTCGCTCCCGAGCTTGGTCTGAAACCAGGGGCGCGGGTGCTGCGCAGCGATGTGGCGCGCAAACTGCTATTGGGTGTCGCTCCCGAGACGCAGCTACCCGCTTCCGCTTATACGCATCAGATGTCACGGCGCGTTTACGACGCGCTGCGCCAAAAGGCAGCAGTGGCACTGAAGGCCGGGTACACCGTCATTATCGATGCGGTAGCGCTGAGGCCCGAAGAGCGCAAATCTTTTGCCGAGCTCGCACGCGCAGCCGGCGTGCCATTTTCAGGCCTCTGGCTCGAGGCACCACCGGCGACGATGGCGAGCCGCATTGACGCGCGCCGCCGTGATGCCTCTGACGCTACAGCGGAAATCCTGGCCGAGCAACTGCGCCGCGACCCGGGCGCGATCGAATGGATCCGTATTGACACCGGTGGCGGTCCCGATGGCAGCGTTGCCGCGGCGCGGCGCGCCCTCACTCGCAACTGAAGCTCGCTCGCAGACACAGCCGGACGGCCATCTGCCTGGGCGCCGAGGGCATG
This sequence comes from Alphaproteobacteria bacterium, assembly GCA_017353855.1. Classification (GTDB taxonomy): domain Bacteria; phylum Pseudomonadota; class Alphaproteobacteria; order ATCC43930; family CGMCC-115725; genus AP-15. The sequence continues at coordinate 1,148 of JAFMSA010000439.1, read as the reverse complement.
TCATAAAATTGGCCAGTGGCGTGCTGCACGACGCACGCCCGCTTCAAACCCGCGCAAATTAGCCCCGCTCCTCTGCACTGGCGGCACATGGGCTCTCATCGTCAGCAAAAATGCCCACGCCTGAGCACTTTGTGCAGCCTCGAGGGCAGATGCGGCGGCCGTTTTGCAGGACGCAGGCTACGATCCCGCTCGATTTATTGGTTCACCCGCTGCTGCCGTCGCTGTTGCGCGAGGCCAAACTTCCCACCCAGACTCTTACGATCGCCTCCTCGATCCTGGCGCCCTCGGGCGCGATGAGCCGTGCAATCTCGTCGGCTGAGCGCAACGCAAGTCCGTGTCCGGCAATCTCTTCGACAGTGCCCGTCAAAGCGGGCGCGTCCACGTGTTGACTGCTGACGCCTATTGCGTGGGCCAAGTCAGCACATTTTCTTTTCGCTATGGGCCTTGGTGCAGTGTATCGCAGAGCCGTGCCAACAGGCGCGCGGTATTGCGGAAGGCCCGGTGCTGAGTGTTTTGGCTGGTTGGTCATAGATCCATTACGTCCATGCCGTCGTCGAGACGGTCGAGAAATCTTGGTCGTGTGTGGGAGCAATCTTTCCATGTTTGTCGTCTAGTCGCGAAAGATTGCGCGGCGGCCGGGCGGCGATGCTAAAATTGCTGCGACAGGCCGATTAATGAACTCTGGAGTGGGCGAAAATGGCAAGGCTTACTGGCAAAGTGGCGCTGATTACGGGTGCTGCGGGTGGACAAGGTGCGGCCGAAGCGGAGCTTCTCCTCGGTGAAGGAGCTGCAGTGATGGTGACCGACATCGATGTCGCTGCCGGCGAGCGCCTTGCGCAGCGGCTCGGCCGAGGAGGGGACAGAATATCGTTTGTCCGCCAGGATGTTGCCGACGAGACGTCCTGGAAGGAAGCGGTGTCGGTGGTGCTGAGGCGTTTCGGCAAGCTGCACATTCTCGTCAACAATGCCGGAACCATCGCACGCCAAGGCATCCTCGATACCACGATCGAGGCGTGGAACCGTACAGTTGCGGTCAATCTGACCGGCGCTATGCTGGGCATGAAGCACTGCGCGCCGGCGATCCGCGACAGCGGCGGAGGCTCAATCATCAATGTTTCCTCAACTGCCGGACTGACCGCGCATGACGA
>JAFMSA010000438.1:2397-4518 GCA_017353855.1 Alphaproteobacteria bacterium | reverse complement strand
CCGTGCCGTAGCACTGCAGTACGCTCAGCCCGCAAGCGCTGAACTCGGCGCGCAACGCCGTCGGCAGCGCCTCGGCCCCGACGAGCGCTTTGCGCAGCGAGGAAATGTCGCTGCGCTCGCTCGCCGCCCGTTCGAGCAGCACTTTCAGGAAGGACGGCGTCCCGACATAGGCCACGGGTTTCAGATCGGCAATCGTCCGTAACTGCTGTTCGGTCTGGCCGGTGCCGGCGGGGATTACCGGGCAGCCGAGCGCGTCGGCTGCACTTTCCACCATCGCACCTGCCGGCGTGAGATGATACGAGAAGGTATTGTGGATGAGATCACCGGGACGCAAACCGGCGGCGAACAACGCCCGGGCGAACCGCCAAAAATCCGGCCGCCGCCCCTCCGGCTCGTAGATCGGTCCGGGGGAGACGAAGACCCGGCGGAGCATGGAGACCGGTGCGGCGGCGAACCCGCCGAATGGAGGATCCTGCCGCTGGAGTTCGATCAAAGCGGATTTGCGGGTGAGGGGTAGTTCGGCCAAGGTTTTGCGATCGATGACGTCCCCGGCTCGCACATCCGCAAGCAGGCGCCGATAGGCCGGCGAGCGTTCCTTTGCCGCCGCAATAATCTGCGGCAACGCCGCCATTAGTCCCGCTTCGCGTTCCGCCGGATCGCGTGTTTCGAACGCATCGAAGAATTGCGTCTCCACCCCAGCCTCCCTCGCCGCGAACCAAGCGGGTTCAATCTGCGCCTGATCCTGCCCGCCTATCAAGCAGGCGTGCAATCGGATGACTAGGAGACCGTCAATGTACTGCCCGCTTGCGCAGCGTGCCGCACAACCATAAGCAAGCACCTCCCAAGTTCGGTTCGCCAGGCTACAGGGCAGGCAGCCATGTGTTGCGCCCCCGAAAAAGGCGCGGCCGCGCTGTCGAGGAGCATCGTACGGATTGATTGCCCGCCGGCCCGCCCCACCGGTCGCCGCGGGAGGCGGGGGACCTGTGCTGCCGTCCCGGCCTGTCCAGGAGGCTCCGGGGCAGCGGTTCCGGCAATCTGCTGTGCGACCCCGGTCCGCCGCGCGTGCAATTCGAGCCAGGCGCATCCTATTTCAAAACGGGTCCTGCGGGTTCGCCCGCCACACCCCGCGGATCAGCCGCGAGAAGACGGTCTGGAGGTTGTCCACAAACCGGCCGGCCTCGAGGTTAGGGGTGCTGTCGGAACGGTCTCGGCCAATCCCTTGCGGCCCGATGGCCTGTGCCGCTCATGCCAATCTTCAGCGGCGCTGCCCGACGGGGCAACCTGAGCCCCGCCCAATGCGTCGAACAGCGCCTTGTGAGCAATGAGCTCGCGCAAACCAATGTGGAAGCCGGCCTGGTCAGCTACACACCGCCCCGCGGCCGGCTCGGGCGCGTTTTCCGGCCACACATTCGGCCCGATGGCCACTGACCCAGTCAGTTGCCTCGCATCGGGCAGTTCAGCAACATACTGTAGTTCGCTGCGCGAACCGGGACATTGTCGGCCACCATTTTCGGCAGCCTAACTTTACTCTTCAGTGGCAACGGGCACAGGTCCCGCAGCCAACGATTCAGATACGCTCTCGGGCCAGCACCGGCACCGCCAGTCGTGCTGTTTGGCGCTCGCGCCGATAATGGCGCGTAGCTTCGCGGTGCGGCCGATGGCCGGGACGCGGTCACTGGCTTGCGGCAGTTTCCCGGCCATCGCTAATCTCGAAAACGGCGCCAGCTCGTCTTCATCGCTTATTCGCGATCGGCAGATCTTTGACATCGTCGCGGCTCCGCTCCCGCATGCCGGATTGGACCGGGCCTGACCGGGATGTGCTGTTCACCGCTCAACATAGCCAGCCGTCATCAACGGCTGCCCCGTCTGTCGCGCTATGGCCCGCAGATGCGGGCCTCGACGCAACAGAGCCCTCTCTCTTGGGTCCGCAGGCCCGGCGGGCAGTCCCATGCCTGTCCCGGATTGTGGTACGCCGACCAGTGCAACCGCCGAGCCGAGGATTGCGGTCGATCGCCTTCGATGGCGCAACCGATGTTAATGGCGGCGCGGCCGTCTCCTCATATGTTCCGCTCCGACAGCATTCGGGTGTCCACCGTCGCCGAGCGTGTCGGGGGGATATGA
>JAFMSA010000438.1:0-2387 GCA_017353855.1 Alphaproteobacteria bacterium | reverse complement strand
CGGGCCGCTCTCGCTAGTTGGGCTTGGGGCCAACACCCTTCGTCGTATAGGGATGCCTTGCCGGATCTGAATCCCCGTCCGTGGGCTGATAGTGATTTTCCCCCGTCGACGAATTTGACCCGGGCTTCGGCCCGATCGATGTCGAGTAGGGATGCTGCGATTTATCCGCGTCGTACTGCTGCGCGGGGTGGTAGTGCTGATCCCGCCATACCGAGTTCCCGCCGGGCTTGGGATACACAGATTGAGTGGAGGAAAATGGGGGCGTCTTTGCGGTCGGAGCTGTCGAGGGGCCCCTGGGCGGCAAAGCTGAAATGGATTGCGCCTCTGCCGCCGCGATGATTCCAATCACTAATCCCAAGCCGAACAACGCCGGCCTGACGAAACACGCCATGCTCGATACTCCAAATTCTTATGAAATCAGGAAGCCTAACCTTCGCACGACTACGCCGACGGTCCAAGTGACGGTTGTGCATTGCACACATGAATTATCTACATTTCAACTCCTTAGATCTGAACCCGCCGCAGGTTTTCGATGGGCTTGATCGAAGAGCACAGCGCGACGCGCGCCGGGAAGCGGCTCGGGCTCACTCATCAGCTGCCAGATACATGCTTGATGAGCTACTCTTGGTCCGCATGCCAGGACGGTATTCGGCCGGCCCCCGGCGCCTGCAAAATTGCGCCGCGTCTCAGGGAAGGGCTGCTGCAACTGCAACTGGCACTCGGTCCAGCCGAATTTCTGCCGGAGCACACGGAGAGAGAGACGCTTCACGATCACCTGCGGCGAGTACCCACCGGACTATGCTGGTGCACACTTTATTACGCGTGTCAAGGCATTGGCGCCCCAAGCCGAACTCAGGAGCTGGCCGAGCAATACGGGCGTAGCGGAGGCTATGTTGGCAGGCCGCGCTGGCGAGTGACAGCTTACGGCCGGTGTCCGACCGATTTCTCTGCGAGCCGCTCTTCCAGGAATGCCGGGTCCGGGTGCTCAGCGCCGATCACCCGGCCGCGCAAAGCGAACTGACGCTCGAGCGCCTCGCCTGGCTTCCTCATGATCATTCCCGCGATCGAAAGGGACAAGCACGCAGTCAAAGGCTATGTCAGCGATCACGGCCTCCAACGCCTTGTCACGCGCAGTGAGGTCGGGCTGTTGCAGGATGCGCTGGCTGCGCAGGGGTTGAGCCGGGTGATCGCCCTGACGACGCTCCACTATCTCGCCAGCCCGGCGGTGATGAGCCAATCGGATATGGCCGCACCGCTGCCGCGGCGGCTTGCCGGCGCCTTTGCCGAGCAGTGCCATCTGAAGTCGCCTTACTTATTTCGGGATTATGGCCTTATGGCACCGCGGCCATGGCAACGAGTCTGCTCTCGTCTGGCTGCGCGGCGTATTGCAGGCAGTAGCGGCCGGGCTGCGGCCGAATAACGAAAGACCCGCCGGCTGGCGGCGGGTCCCCGAGGTCGGTTGTGCCTCTGCTTGCTGTTAGAACTTGACGCGGAACTTGCCGATCAAGGTTTGCACATCGCCCTTGATCGCCGCAGAGGCGGTCTCGCGCCGTCCCCAGAAATATTCGACGCCGGCATCGATGAAGGCAACCGGGCTCCAGATCAGGTTGACATGGGCGGTCTGCAGCACCCTGTTCGAGACGATGCCCTGCGTCGGCCCGATCAGGCTCGTCGGATAGTTGGTGTAGGAGTAGCCGTAAACAGCAGTGGATCGTAAATTGGGCAGCCAGAAATGCTGGTAACCGACCGCGTAACCGTATGAGAGCAGCGGCTGGACCAGAACATTCGCGGCCGCTGCGGGGGTCGCCGGGACCGAAAGGTAGTTGGTCGCCAGTGCGGCGTTATTGCTCTGGTTGATATACCGTCCAATGCCGTTGCCGATCGAGAACTGGAACTGGATATCGTCCTTGCCCCAACCGAACCAGCCCGGCTTGATATCGCCGGAAACGCCCCCGCCGTAACCAAAGAACGTCCTGTCGACGAATCTGCCGTCGTTGAGGGTGAGGGTCGGACGCATCAGCCCGCGGAAGTCAACGTGGCCCCAAGGCTGCGACCAGTATGAAGCAAATGTCAGATCGGGCGCGGAGGATTTGGTCGGATTGCCGGACAATGTGCAGGCAGCGGTCGAGCTGATCAGGATGCCGTTGGCGACGCAGCCGGCAGTCGCGTTGACCACTGCGCCCGGGCCGCCCGGCAGCGAGGACGTGTTGGTGTCCGTTTTAACGTACCCGGCCGGCGTGACGACATCCGTCTCCGGCGTTTCGGCCGAGATTGACCACGCACTGCCATAGGGGCCCGGCAGCGTGTATCTGACCTGAGGGATGCGGACTACGCCGGCCTCGCCCGCAGGGCCGCCGAAATCAAGAGTTTCGGGGTTGGCGTCAGGA
>JAFMSA010000437.1 GCA_017353855.1 Alphaproteobacteria bacterium | reverse complement strand
TTCGCCCATCAGGCTCTGGCCAGAACCTTGCACTAGGAGCAGCGGCGAGCCTTGCCCGAGAGGCTCTCGGCCACCGCTTGCGCCAGAAACAAGTCGCGCAAGTCTCTCCCGGTCGGAGCCTTCGTTGGTGCCGATCCTCATCTCCTTCTATAACAATAGCGAGGACGGTCTGGTCGCGGCGACCCAACAGAAGATGACCTGAGGCGATGCGATTTACGCTCGCCGGTCGCGTGACAGGTATGTCGACACGGTGGCGGCTCTCCAGGCGGAGGCCGTGTAGTCTCCGGTCTGAAGCAAGGACACCGAGCGGAGCTAGAGCAGCAGCGAGCAGGAGAGGCAATAGCGCGGTGGGCAGAGATACCCAACAGCTAATCAGCGCCTCGCCCACAGTTTGGCTTGCAGACCCTGACCCGCCGGAGCGTGAGGTAGAACCGACTGGAGGGGCGAGACCAGCCGGATGCAGATCCGCCGACCGCGGGCCGCGAGACTCCGGCCATTGACTGACGGGGCAGGGAACCTACCGCATCGCCCCCATGTTACCGAGGTGGCGCGTTGCGAGCGGCGCTTTGGCGTGCCAGTCCCGGATCGCTGAGGAGGGCGACCTTCTGGAGCCGAAGCATGCGGGGACGTGCAACGCCTTTCGACCGCGAGTACCGCTCAAGGCTTCTCCGGGATTTCTGCGGTTCGATCTGATCTACCGCGAAAGTTTCGCACTGACACCCGGTCTGGGATTAGCGATGCGCCATGCCTGGGTGCTGGACCAGAGGATGGTTTTCGAGTCATCGACAAAACCTGCAAGGAACCGATCACCCGTCCAGGAATTCAGCAATGCCTTCCGGGCTGCGGTCGAGAAAGATGACGCCGCGCTGCTAGCCTCGTTGCGCGCCGGGCAGGAGCGGGAGGTCCTGTCACTGGGCCTCGCCTTCCAGGCAGACCAGTGGCGCGACGCCGCTGGAAGATCGAGGCGCTGCAGAAGACCTCGGCGATCAGGAGACCAGCTAAACTACTACCGGGCCTGATCCAGGCCGGCCTGATCGGCTAGGTCGCGTACCAGGACCGAGGCCTCCACAGTGACACGCGGCCGAAACGATCGATGCGTCGAGCGGCGAGTGCCATCGGCAATCTGCCGATCGGTCGGCACCTTGGGGAACGAGACCGTGGTATTCAACGCGTAGAAACCGTCGGCGGCGCCCTGCTGAGGGCGGGCTGCCGTATGGATGTAGGGCACGGCAGCACACCCACGAATGGTCGGCACCGATACGCATATAGGTACGGGCGTCGATCGGGCTTCGGGAAGTCTGTTGCTGGTAGTGACCGGGACCCAGGTGTGGTCGTGGCCGACCGCCTATCCTCTCGCTTCCGAGATCCGGCGTCGGCGCGCGCTCGCCCGCCGGAAAACGGCGGTAGCGCTGATTGCCCTTGCATCCTCGGCGAGCTGCTGCCGTGCCTGGTGTTGGCGACCCACAGAGGATCGTGGGCTGCAACAGACCTGCACTGCAGCGGACACTACGACCCTCAGCCCTCTCGGGTTCTGCACCCGACGCGGCTGCGGCAGCCGTTGCACAAGTCAGCCGAAGCCTTGTGTTGAGAAAGATTTAGAGCGTGGTTGACGGCAACGACGGAACAAAAAAGCGATCCCGAGCATGGCGACTTTGGCAATGCCCACGCCCTCGAACGGCAAGAGGGCGCGGCTGAAGATGCGCAGCCCGCTTTCGGTGTTAGTCCCCCAGTCGAAGGGTAATGCGCTGGTGACAGTCCTGATGAGCTCAAGATTTTTATCCGCCGCCGCCATGAGGAGTGAAGAGTCCCACCACCAGACCGCGGTGATAATGACAAACGCGCCGATAGGCGCCGCGCTCTCCAACACGCCGCGCCCCGCCGCCGGCAAGCTGAGTGTTGCGTTTCGGCTCATACTCGATCAACGGCTGCAGGCACGGTTCATTCCTCGACGCGGAAATCGCTTCCGGCTTCGCGTTGCCTTTTTACAACACTCTGAATCGCCCAGCGGCCGGCTACAGCACATGCCGGCTTGCCTCGGGCAGTCGCGGTGTAGACCCGGTCTCGGTCAGCCTTCCGTACCCCGCTTTGCCGACGCAAAGGGCGTTCGGCTCGGTGCGCTCGGGGAAAGGCGGTCACTGGTGTCACGCGCACAGCGTGCTGCACAAACGCGTCTGCCCTGCGGCGGGGCGTTTAATCCGGAAGCTGTACAATTTCAACAAGCACCTCTTCCTCCTTAATGCCGCGCGGTCCGGCGGAGCTCATAACCCACAGCGGCAAGATCGCGGTTCATGCGCTCGATCAACCCGCTATCTGGAGGATGGACAGTGAGAAGATCGGTGAACAAGGTCGCGGTTGCGATCAGCTTGAGTAGTTCACCATCGCGCCCGCCCGGCGTACAAGCCGCGATCGCAGCGCGCATGTCTTCAATCGTGTCGAGGTCGTCCTCCGTCATGGGGCGGAGTATACCCACGTTCTGCGCCCCGTAGGATCGACGCCGGCGCCCGTCTGACGATCGCCACCGGTGCCGCTCAATGAACGTGATTACCTGAGTTATGCACATGTCATCGCCCTCGACCTCGCCGCCGGCGACCGTGCCGTGCTCGGGATCGACGAGGCGCTTGAGCTTGATCGCGCAGTCTGCAAGATCGGTCGGCGGCGTGACGTTGATCGCGCGGAAGACTTCGTAAATGCGGTCGGCAGCGACGTCGTACTCCTCATCGTCGCCGGGAGGCTTGACGTGGTCGTCGAGGGCGCCGGCCAGCGAGCGGAACTCCCGATCGAGTATGCGCAGCGGCGACGTTCCCGGGGGCAGAGGCTCACAGGTTACCTCCCGCACGAAAGCATAACCCTCAAGGAACGTGATCACCCGGCCAAACGCGATGTCGCAGTCATCGGGGTGAAATTGTGCCGGCGTTCGCAACAGCTTGAGCCTCAGGATGCAATCTCCGAGGCTGGATGGCGAGGTTACCCTCATCTGATCGTTGATTTCGTCGATCAGCTCGGCGATCCGCCGGGCAATGGGGTCGTCCGCATCCTTGGGCTCTGCCAAGCCGCGGGGCTCGGCGTGCGCAGCGCGAAGTCGCGTAAGCTCGGTCGCAAGCGCACGTAGGGGGCATTCAGCCCTCCTTCCAATGTCTGTTTGCATGGGTGTCCCCGGCATTGGTTGCCACTTATCCTGCCGCCGCAGCCGGCTGCCACCAATTCACGATTGTGTGCGGACGAGATCCGCCTGATGGCCGGCAGCGAGCTGACGAACTGAGGTGCCCCTGCAGGCCTTTCGCTGGCTGGGCGCTGGAGAGAGGGTTTTTGTTGTTTACTTGGTCCCCAGCGCCGGGCGCCCGCGCGGGGTAGACAGAGTGTGTTGGCAAGCGTGATCATCAGGTTCGCCGGGCGGCTGACCAGGCGCGAATACATGACGCCCTCCTTCGCCACCTTGGACTTCGGGTCGGCAAAGGCGGGATCCTGCAGCCGGCGGTCGAGCTCGCCGCCGGCTTGCTCGAAGATCGAGCAGGCGGTCACGTAGGCGATCAACAACGGCTTATCGATCGGCTCGAGCCACGGCACTTCGATGACGAGCCTCCGCTAGTGCCGCGCCTGATGCTGTGAACGGTATTTCGGTCAAGTCTTTAAGCGCTCAAGCTGGCCGGCCGTCAGTCGCTCTTTCTCCGGTGGGGCGCGGCCCGAAATCTGATCCCACACATCCGCATGCTGCGCCGCACCCTCTTCTTTGGTCCGGGGGCGCCGGCCATGGCGATCGGCGCGAAAAGGGCCCCCGACGACACAGAGCTGCAGCGGTTTTCGCGGGGGGACGCGATGCGGCCGCACCCCACCCCTGGAATGCGCAGCGCTTGTGGAATTCCAAAACGTCGACCTCTCCCGGCCTAACTAAATCGAACTGCTATCACAGCCTCGCCGTTGCCGCGTGTCTCAGCTCTACTGTCCGGATCGGAATAGGAACATTCGTATTGTCGTATCGGCAGACGCTCCTACAACATCGCCTGTTGCGGGCGACCGTTATGAGGGTGGCAGGCGAACATCCGGTCGCTTAGAGGTCCGGCATTCCGGCCTTGTGGAGACCAGCGAAATAAGTGTTTTCGAACAACGCACGAACCTTCGGCACCCCGAAGTATCCGATCGCTTTCAGGCGCGCGATGTTTGAAAAACGATCATCGGCGCTTAGCCTGCGGGCTTCGGCGAGTTCGCGGGCAGCGCATTCAATTTCGCCTCTGAGGGCGTAGGCAGAGGCGAGATGGGCGTGGGTTGCCGGATGTTCGAGGTTAGCAGTGCGCGCCCTTTCGAACCAAGCGATCGCTTCGTCGGTACGGGATTCCAGCAGATGCACCATCCCAATCACGAAGTACCACCAGCTGATACAGGGATGGTAAGGATTGATACGAATAGCTTGCTCCACCAGTGGGATTACCTCCTCTATCGACCCGGTAAAGAACTTGCATTCGCCTAGATGGACGTATGCACTCGCCAAGTTGCGATTCAAAGCGATCGCCATCTCGTATTCGGG
>JAFMSA010000436.1 GCA_017353855.1 Alphaproteobacteria bacterium | reverse complement strand
GCGCCGGCGTGCAGGAGCGGCGCGGCGAACCGCACGGCAAACTCGCCGTCGCCGAAGAGGTGCGTGGTCAGCGCGATCAGCCATGCGACGAGTGGCGGCTTCGAGTAGTAGCCGAGCGCCAACTGCTGCGACCAGAACCAGTATTGCGCCTCGTCCGGAAACAGATCGGCCGGCTGCAGCGCGAGCCAAAGCAGCCGCAGCACCGTAAGCGCCGCTACCCCAGCGAGCATCGCCGCGGCGCGGGAACGCCGGCGCGGCAGCCGCACCGGCGCAAAACGGCCGCCGGGCTCGACGCGCCCGATCGTCATAGTTTGCTCACTGCGCCACCCCCCTGCGGATGCGGCGACGCGACGTCGCCGGGGCCCGAGTGCTATATACGGCCGCGGGGTTTGGACATGGAGGGGCATACGCATGAGCGAGGCGAGAATGACGCAGGTCGGCCGCTCGCTGCTGCGCCGCGAGGATCGCCGGCTGTTGGCGGGAAGCGGCCAATTCATCGCCGATTTCGAATTGCCGCGGATGCTGCATGCCGCGTTCGTGCGCAGCCCGCTGGCGCATGCGCGGCTGGGTTCGGTCGACCTGTCGGGCGCGGCTGCCGCACCCGGCGTCGCTCTGGCGCTGGGTGGCGCCGAGCTATTACGGCTGCTGCCTGCGGTACCGGATACGCAGCTTGCGCTGCCGAGCAAATGGACGAGCCTCGTGCAGCATGAATTCCACAATCCGCAGCAGCCGCTCCTGGCGCATGACAAGGTCCGCCATGTCGGCGAGGCGATCGCCGTCATTGTTGCCGAGAGCCGCTACGCGGCAGAAGACGCCGCAGCTCTGGTGATCGCGCAGCTCGACGAGCTTCCGGCGGTCCTCAGCGCCGACGCGGCGCTCGCCGGCGGCGCACCGCTCGTTCACGAGCATCTGGGGACGAACCTCCTCGGCGCGTTCACGGTTACGAAGGGCAATGCCGAGGCGGCGCTTGCCGCCGCGCCGCACCGGTTAGAGCGCCGCTTTCACCATCACCGCTACGCGGCAATGCCGATCGAGTGCCGTGGCGTGGCCGCGCAGTACGATCCGCGCACGGATTCGGTGACGATCTGGTCGGCGACGCAGGTCGTGCATTGGGTACGGCGAGAGGCCGCCGTGATCCTCGGATTGCCGGAGGCGCGGGTTCGGTGCATCGCGCTCGATGTCGGTGGCGGCTTCGGCGTCAAGGGCCATGTCTATCCCGAGGATCTTCTGATTGCATTTCTCGCGCGGCGCCTCGGTCGGCCGGTGCGCTGGATCGAGGACCGGCACGAGCACCTCCTGTGCTCGGCGCATTCGCGCGACCAGGTCCACGATGTCGAAATCGGCTATGACGACGACGGCCGCATCCTCGCACTGCACGACCGCTTCACGGTCGATTGCGGGGCGTGGAACCCGATCGGCGCCGGCGTGCCGTACAATACCGCCGCCCACCTGACCGGCCCGTACAAGGTCGAGCATCTTTCCGTCTCGGCGCGCACGGCAACGACGAACAAGGTTCCGAACTCGGCCTATCGCGGCGCCGGTCGCCCGGAAGCGGCCTTCGCGATGGAGCGGGTGATCGACGTGGTCGCCGCGAGTCTCGGGCTCGAGTCCGCCGAAGTGCGCCGGCGCAATATGATCGGGCCCGACGAGATGCCGTACGGTGCCGGCATTCCCTATCGCGACGGCGAGCCGATCGTCTATGACAGCGGTGACTATCCGGGCGCATTGGACCAGGCGCTTGACACGCTCGGCGGCGTCGGCGCGTTCCGCCGGCGCCAGCAGGAGGCACGTTTGCAGGGCCGTTATCTTGGCCTCGGCCTCGGCTGTTATGTCGAGGGCACCGGGGTCGGTCCGTTCGAGGGTGCGACGGTGCGCATCGATCCGTCCGGCAAGATCTACCTCGCGTGCGGCGCCGCCGCGCAGGGGCAAGGGATGGAAACGATCTTTGCGCAAATCGTCGCCGATGCGTGGAGGGTAGCGCCCGAGGACGTCGTCATCTGCCTTGCCGACACTGCGGGGATCCCGACCGGCTTGGGCACGATCGCCAGCCGCAGCACCGTCACCGTGTCGGCAGCCGTCCACGAGGCGAGCGAACGGCTGCGGCGCAAGGCCTTTGCAATCGCGGCCAATCTGTTGGAGTGCGCCCCCGCCGATCTCGAATTGCGTGCCGGCGGGGTCGGGCTCGCCGGTGTGCCCGGCGCCACGGTGAGCCTCACGAGGCTTGCGGCGGCTGCGCGCCCCGGCTGGGACCACGGGCGGCCGGACGGTGTCGAGGCCGGGCTCGAGGAGACGCACTATTGGGAGCCGCCGACCGTCACATGGAGCTACGCGACGCATGCCGCGATCGTCGAGGTCGATCCCGAAATCGGGCGCGTCAGGATCGACAGATATGCAGTCGCGCATGATTGCGGGGTCGTCGTCAACCCGCTCCTCGTCGAGGGTCAGATCGCCGGCGGCACCGCGCAGGGAATTGGCGGCAGCCTGCTGGAGGAGCTTGCCTATGACGAGAGCGGCCAGCTTTTGACCGGCTCGCTCGCGGATTACCTGGTGCCGACGGCCAGCGACATTCCGGACATCGCGATGGCTCACCTGCATTCGCCGTCGCCGCTCAATCCGCTCGGTGTCAAGGGTGTGGGTGAGGGCGGCGCCGTGGCCCCTCCGGCGGCGATCGCCAACGCGGTCTGCGATGCGCTTGCGCCGTTCGGGATTGAGTTCAACGCGACCCCGATCAAGCCGGAGCAGATCGTGCAGGCCGTCCGGCAACGGCAGCGCGCGTGAGAAACTCTAGCGCACCTTCCGCCGTACCGCAGGAGGCGAGGACCGGTTTCGTCAGGGCCGGGTGGGCGCGGGCTGTTTCGCGCTGGCCTCGCGCAACCTAAAGCGCTGGATCTTGCCGGTGGCGGTCTTTGGCAGATCGTCGACGAACTCGTACCAGCGCGGGCACTTGAACGGCGCGAGCAGGCTCTTGGCGTGATCTGAGAGGGTGCGGGCGAGCGCCTCATCCGCGGCGATGCCGGGTTTGGGAACGACATAGGCCTTGGGCTTGATCAGCCCGTCCGCATCCGGTGCGCCGATCACGGCGGCTTCGAGGATATCCTCGTGCGCAATCAGCGCCGCCTCGACCTCAGCCGGCGAGACATACATGCCGCTCACCTTGAGCATGTCGTCGCTGCGGCCGCAATAGACGTAATAGCCGTCTTGATCCTCGAAATACTTGTCGCCGGTGCGCGTCCACGGACCGAGAAATGTTGTGCGGCAACGCTCGCGACTGTTCCAGTAGAACGCCGCACTCGTCGGCCCGGCAACGAAGAGATCGCCGATCTCGCCGCGCTTGACCGGGTTTCCCGCCTCGTCAACGATTTTGACCGCATAGCCGGCGATCGGTTTGCCGGTCGTGCCGTACCGCACCTCGCCCGGCCGGTTGCTCAAAAAGATGTGCAGCATCTCGGTCGAGCCGATCCCGTCGAGGATGTCGACCCCGATCCGCGCCGACCAGCGCCGGCCGATCTCGGGCGGCAACGGTTCGCCTGCCGAGACGCAGCGCCGCAGCAGAAGCTCCTCGCCGCGCGGCAGATCGTCGCCAGCGAGCATCGCGTTGTAGAGCGTCGGCACGCCGCAAAAGATTGTCGGCCGATGCTCGCGCAGCACGCGGCTGACTGCCGGGGGGCTCGGGCGCTCGGCGGACAGGACAGCGGTGGCGCCGACCGCCATCGGAAAGGTCAGCGCATTGCCGAGCCCATAGGCAAAGAACAGCTTCGCGGCCGAGAACACGATATCGCTCTCGGTGATGCCGAGCACCGGGATCGCGTAGAGCTCGGCCGTGTGGATCAGGCTCGATTGGATATGCACCGTGCCCTTGGGCCGGCCGGTCGAGCCCGAGGAATAGAGCCAGAAGCACGGTTCGTCCGGGTGGGTCGGCGCGGTGCCGGCTGCCTCGGGCGCCCGTGCAAGCAGCTCGCTCAGTGAACGTTCTCCCGCGGCGGCGCCGGAGACGATGACTTCGGGGCCGGGCCGCGGCAGTTCGGCCACTGCCTGCCTGATCGCCGGCAGCGCCGGCGCCGAGACGATGACGGCCCGCGCCCGGCTGTCGGCGAGCATGAACGCGAATTGCCCGGCCGAGAGCTGTGTGTTGACCGCGACCGGCACGGCACCGGCCTTGATCGCGCCGAGAAACGAGGTCGGAAAGTCGATCGTGTCGTGCAGGCAGAGGAGAATGCGCTGTTCGGGATGAATGCCGAGCCGGCGCACGACATTCGCAAATCGGCTCACGCGCCCGGCGAGGTCCGCATAAGTGTAGCTGCCGTGATCGTCGATAAAGGCGGTCTTCAGGGCCCGCCCGGCCGCGAGGTTCCGTTCGATCAGGTCGGCTGCGGCGTTATAAATCGTCGCGACGTGCATATCCCGTCCTCCCGCTCGGCGCGTTGCAGCGCTAGCCCCCTTATTTCCTGTATGCTGCGGGCGAGCAGCACGATCCTTACCATGACCGCCTTTCCTCGAAAAAGAGCCGCCCATCCATCCGACCAGGGCGACGGGTATCTCCGTC
>JAFMSA010000435.1 GCA_017353855.1 Alphaproteobacteria bacterium | reverse complement strand
GCCTCCGAAATCGTTGCGATGCTCGGCGGCAAAGGCGCCAGTTTCGACGTCGCGAGCCGCGGAGAAATCGAGCTTTGCCTCGCCAACCACGTGACCCCCGACCGGTTGTCTTACGGCAACACGATCAAGAAGGAAAAGGACATCGCCTTCGCTTATGACGCGGGGGTGCGAATGTTTGCGTTCGACAGTGCCCGGGAGCTCGACAAGCTGGCACGGACAGCACCCCGCGCTCGCGTCTTCTGCCGGATCCTCGTCGCTTGCCAGGGTGCCGAATGGCCGCTTTCGCGGAAGTTCGGTTGCGCCCCCGAAATGGCTGTCACTCTCCTGCACAAAGCCCGCGACCTCGGGCTCGAGCCTTACGGTGTCTCGTTCCACGTCGGCTCGCAGCAGACCGATCTCGGACAGTGGGATACGGCCGTCAGCATTGCCGCGCGCATGTTCTCACTGCTCGCCGAGACCGACATCAACTTGCGAATGATCAATATTGGCGGCGGCTTTCCGGCACATTACAGCGGCCACGTGCCGGAAGCGGATCGTTACGCACAGGCCGTTATGGCGGCGATCACGCGGTATTTCGGCAATGATCTGCCGGAAATCATCATCGAGCCGGGACGCTCTCTGGTCGGCGACGCCGGCGTCATTCAGAGTGAGGTCGTGCTGATTTCACAAAAGGGCGGCGCCGATGACCGACGCTGGGTGTATCTCGATGTCGGAAAATTCAACGGCCTCGCCGAGACGATGGACGAGAGCATCAAATACCGGATCGTGGCGCCGGGCCGCGGCGGCTCGTCCGGGCCTGTGATCCTTGCCGGGCCGACCTGCGACAGCGCAGACATTCTGTACGAGCAGACGGAATACCGGCTGCCCCTCGGCCTGCAAATCGGCGACAAGGTCGAGATCCTGTCTGCCGGCGCCTATACGGCCAGCTACGCGTCGGTCGGCTTCAACGGGTTTTTGCCGATCCGGACCTACTGCATCTGAGCGAGGCCGTCCGCCGCGGCGCCAGCTATCTCCTGCCGCAATTTTCGCAGCATCGCATCGGCGAAGCTGCGGTAATCCCGTGCAGCAATAACAAAGGCCCCGGGACCGCCAATAACGTTGTTGCGGTAATAGTCCTCGAGCCACGGCTCCTCGCTCAGAATTGCCAGAGCGTTGATCGAGATTCCGGCCGCGGCGATGTGATCGCGCGCCACTTTCGGCGGCAGGCCCAAATTGGCCATTCCATCACCCGAGATATCGATAACGCGGCGGCCCGCCGGCTCGGGGAGCCGGTCGAATGCGTCGGCCCCCGCAAGCAGCGCGGGGCCGATGGCCGTGAGGCCGTGCGAGCTTCGTTGGGTGCTGCGGACGGCCGATGCCAAAGCGCCCGCACTGGCGGCGTCCTCCACTCGCCGCCAACCGACGACCACTTTGATCCGGTCGGGGTCCGACCATTGCATCACCAGCACCTCGATCCCCCCGGGAAGGGCAGATACCGCTTGGACGAGCCGCGGATTTTCGAATGCGCGCGCAATGCCGTCATGCTGCAGCACGTAAGAGTCCGCCGTGACACTCGCCGAGACATCGACCGCGAGCACGAGAGCGACACCCGCGCCGAATGCCGGGACCGCTTTGGAAAATACCGCGATCAGCAGTGCCGTGCACACACCCCGTACCCGACGCGATCCGCTCCCGCGACCACGATTAACGCTGTTTCGATCACCGCTGGTCCGGCGATCCTGTCCGCCAGGAGTTTCCCGAAACCGGAGCCCCCGCCTCGCCCTGCACCGGCCAGCATTTAACCGGCGTGGCCGTCCACGCCGGCGACCAGCGCTTCCCATTGTTATAAGGGCCAGGAGGCTACTGATGGCTGGCCTTTTTGTTCGGCTGGAACCTTCTAGCGTTGCCGAAGCCGCTTCTGCCGGCGGACGGCACGAAATCAACACTTGCCCGCTCGTTGAGCACGACCGAGAGCTGGTCCGGGAATGAGGTCCGGCTGCGATCCGGCGATCCCGGCCCGGATCAGCCCCCGCGCAACCCGGCAGAAGCTCGGACCTGCCACGGGTACAACAAGAATCGTGCCAGCTCCGCGACTGCTATGCGCCGGAGCTTTTTCGCCGGCGTCGCGGGCGGCTCGCCTCGTTCCGCTCGCGGGCGGCCGGCGGCGAGGCCGCTTTCTTGACCCGGGCCGCGCTTTCCTCGGCTTCGACTTCCTTCTCCGCGCGGTGCCAGTGTTCCTCGTGCATCCCATGCGGTTGCCCTTCGGCTTCCCAAAGCGCATAAGCCCGCTGTTGGATCCGCTGCTGCCTTTCCAAGATCATCGATCATCCCCCAATAGCCGCAGTTCAGCTTAATCTGCCGGGTGCAAGCGCAAAAGATCTGCCGACGGGTCAGTACCTTGTCGGGGATCGCCGCCCGCCCCTAGGATGGCGCAACGTTCCTTGCCAGGGGATTATTATGCCACACCTGACGACCGACGACAGCGTCCGGCTCTATTTCGAGGAGACGGGCGCCGGCACGCCTATTGTGTTCGTCCACGAATTCGCCGACGACTATCGCGGATATGAGGCGCAGGTCCGGTATTTCGCACGGCGCTATCGGTGCATTGCGTACAATGCCCGCGGCTACCCGCCCTCGGATGTGCCGCAAGACCCGGCCCGCTACTCGCAAGAGCGTGCGCGCGACGATATCCGCGCTGTGCTCGACGCATTGGCAATCGAGAAGGCCCATATCGTCGGCATTTCCATGGGGGGCTTCGCGACCCTGCATTTCGGCTTGGCCTACCCCGAACGCGCGCTGTCGCTCGTCGTCGCCGGCTGCGGCTACGGCGCCGAGCCAGGGAAACGCCAGCAATTCCACGACGAAACCGCGAAGACCGCGGCGCTGATCGAAAGCGCCGGGATGAAAACCGCCTCGCAGACCTACGCGATCGGTCCGTCGCGCGTCCAATTCCAAAACAAGGATCCGCGCGGCTGGGCCGAATTCGCCGCGCATCTTGCCGAGCATTCGACACTGGGCTCGGCAAACACGATGCGGGGCGTGCAGGCGCGCCGGCCGTCGTTATGGGATCTCACCGACCGCATGCGCAATCTCGAAGTGCCGACGCTGATCATGACCGGGGACGAGGACGACCCGTGCCTCGAGCCGGGGCTGCTGATGAAGCGCACGATACCGACCGCCGCCCTCATCGTCTTTCCGAACACGGGGCACGCCCTCAACCTCGAAGAGCCGGACCACTTCAACCGCAGTTGCAGCGATTTCTTTCATCAGGTCGAAAGCGGTCGCTGGCCGCGGCGCGACCCGCGCTCGGCTACCGGCTCGATCCTCGGGGTTCGGTGAGTTCCGAACCGGAATTCACACTCGGCATCGAAGAGGAATATTTCCTTGTCGACCGGATGACGCGCGACGTCGTCGGCGACCCGCCGGAGACGATGCTCGCTGAATGCGAGGCACTCCTCGGCGGACAGGTGAGCCCGGAATTCCTTCGCTCTCAGATCGAGATTGGGACCCGGGTGTGCGCGAGCCTCCGCGAGGCACAGGCCGATCTTCAGCGGCTGCGCGGAACAATCGCGTCGGTGGCGGCACGGCATGGCATGGCGCCGGTGGCGGCCGGCACACACCCTTTTGCCCGCTGGGACGCGCAAAAGACCACCGAGCGTATGCGCTATCGAAGCCTCGAGGCCGACCTGCAAGGTGTCGGGCGGCGGCTGGCAATCTGCGGCATGCATGTGCATATCGGCATTCCCGATAATGAGCTGCGCATCGATCTGCTGAACCAGGCCTCCTATTTTCTGCCGCACCTGCTCGCGCTGTCGACCTCGTCTCCCTTTTGGCAAGGCGAAAACACCGGGCTTAAATCCTACCGCCTTGCCGTGTTCGACGAGATGCCCCGCACCGGCACGCCGGAGCGTTTTGCGAGCTGGGGCGAATACTGCCGCCATGTCGAGATCCTGGTCGGGGCCGGGCTCATCGGGGACGCCACGAAATTGTGGTGGGATCTGCGGCCGAGCAACCGCTTCCCAACGCTCGAAATGCGCGTCACCGATTGCTGCACGAGCCTCGATGACACGCTGTCGATCGCGGCACTGTTTCGCTGTCTGTTGCGTATGCTGTGGCGCTTGAAGCGCGAGAACCAGCGCTGGCGGCTCTATGCCCGCATGCTGATCGACGAGAATCGCTGGCGGGCGCAACGGTTCGGGGTCGACCAAGGCCTCGTCGATTTCGGGAAAGGGACAATCGTGCCCTATGCCGATCTGCTCGAAGAGATATTGATCTTGATCGAACAGGACGCCCGTCATTTCGGCTGCCTTGCCGAAGTGACGCGCGCACGTCATATCCTCGCCCGCGGCACCAGCGCCCATCGTCAGCTCGCGGTGTTCGACCGCACGCTGTCCGACGGCGCGACGCGAGCCGAGGCGCTCAATGCCGTTGTCGATTGGCTGATCGAAGAAACCGTGCAGGCACCATAATCTCGGCGGTCCGCTTCAGGAGAGCCCTCGCGGTTCAACCCGAGCTGCGCGTTGAGAGCGAGCGCGCAACTGCGACACGCCTCATCGGCTCGAAATTC
>JAFMSA010000434.1 GCA_017353855.1 Alphaproteobacteria bacterium | reverse complement strand
GAGGATCGCCTGCGCGGCGTCGTCATGCTCCGCCTGAGAGAGCAAATCTGCAGCAATCCATTCGGGATCGTTGCGCCGGTCGGCGACGACGAGGATTTCCGAGGGACCGGCGATCAGGTCGATCCCGACTTCGCCGAAAACGCGCCGCTTGGCGGCCGCGACATAAGCATTCCCTGGGCCGACTATCTTATCGACGGGCGTTATCGTTGTCGTGCCGTAAGCGAGCGCCGCGACCGCCTGCGCTCCGCCCACGCGGTAAATTTCATCGATCCCGACCATCTCGGCGGCTGCCAGGACAAGCGGGTTCAAGCTGCCTGCGGGAGTAGGCGCCGTCATCACCAGCCGCGCGACGCCAGCCACCTTGGCGGGGATCGCATTCATCAAGACCGAGGAAGGATAGGCGGCGCTGCCGCCCGGAACGTAGAGCCCGGCCGACGCTATCGGGCACCAACGAGCCGCGAGCCGCACCCCGGCTTCGTCGACATAGTCGAGCGGGGCAGGCAACTGCCTGCGATGGAAGCTTTCGATCCGCTCAGCCGCCACGCGCAGCGCGGCCACCGTTTCGGCGGGAGCCGCGGCAGCACCGTCCGCGATCTCTTGCCGCGTCAACCGAAGCGCGCCGGGCACGGGATCGAACCCGTCAAAGCGGCGTGTGTAGTCGACTAACGCCGCATCACCGCGTCGGGCGACATCCTCGATGATTGCGGTCACGGCCGCTTCGACATCCCCCGCGCGCTCGCGTTTTTGCTCCAGGAGCCGCCGGAAGCT
The DNA here is from genome assembly GCA_017353855.1 of Alphaproteobacteria bacterium. Taxonomy (GTDB): domain Bacteria; phylum Pseudomonadota; class Alphaproteobacteria; order ATCC43930; family CGMCC-115725; genus AP-15. The sequence continues at coordinate 3,782 of JAFMSA010000434.1, read as the reverse complement.
CGCCTCGAAGCCGGAGTGGCAGGTGGAGAGCGTCACCGCCATCAGCTGCGCCCGCGCCACGCTGCGATTTTGGCCATACCCGCCCCGCTGCGCCTGGCCACACCCGGCCTTAGGGGATTGGGAGGTGAGGTCCGTCCTGCAACGGCTTCACGTAGCCGCTCGATCCAGCCGCCGACTTCTTCAGGGCGTGTCTTCAGGGCCGGACGGTTCACGATGAGGCGCGAGCTCACTGCAGCGATCGGCTCGACCTCGATGAGGCCGTTCGCCTTGAGGGTGGCGCCGGTTTGGACGAGATCAACGATGTGGTGGCAGAGTCCCAGCCGCGGGGCCAGCTCGATCGCGCCGTTCAATTTGATGCACTCCGCCTGGATGCCACGGGCGGCGAAATGCCGGCGAGTAATTTCGGGATATTTCGTCGCTACACGGATATGGCTCGATCGCCTGAGATCCTCGCGCCCCAGCGAGTCCACCGTTGCCGCAACCGCAATCCGGCAGTGGCCGACATCGAGGTCGAGCGGTGCGTAAATCTCGGAATAATCGAATTCCATCAGCACATCGTTGCCGGCAATGCCGAGTTGGGCAGCGCCGAATGCGACAAACGTGGCAGCATCGAAGCTGCGGATGCGGATCAGGTCGAGGCCGGGCTCGCTGGTCGTAAACCGAAGCTGTCGCGTTGCGGGATCGTTAAACGCGGGTTCCGGCTCGACGCCGATCCGGCGCAGCAGCGGCATGACCTCGCCAAGAATCCGGCCGTTCGGCAACGCCATGATCAGGCAATTCTCGTGCTTGGTGGTCACGCGCGCTCGTCCACATCGTGTCGCGGCTGCCAAGGTGTGGGCCACGGCTCGCCGATGTCTTTTGCATGGCAGAAGATCCGGGCGACTTTGAGACGAATTGCTGCTGCGCCGGAAAATTCGAGATGGATTATCCCGTTTTCCGGTCGGATCGCCAGCAGCGACAATATCCGGCCGCCTTCGCTGCGGCGGAAACCGAAATAGGATACCGCTGTTACCTCCCTGAATGTGATGCCGCACAAGATGCGCTGGAAACCGGTCTCGCCCGGCGCCGGCTGCAGCCCGCTTTCCCAGCGAAATCGGTTGGCGACGAATACGAACGCGCGATCCTGCGGAACATAGGCGAAGTCGCGAACGGGCACGAGGGCGTCTTGCAGACAGGCCGAGACCACCGCGAGGTCTTCGCCGTCCTCGGCGCGCAGCTTGAGGACAATGCCGTCGTCAGGCGCCATCCTGTAGTCTCTCGATACGAGCTTTGCACCGGGCAAGCTTTGCCTCGAGCCGTTCGTAACCGCGGTCGAGGTGGTAGACCCGGTTGATCACGGTCTGGCCCGCAGCAGCTAGGCCGGCCACAACCAGCGACACAGACGCCCGCAGATCCGTTGCCATGACCGGCGCACCCGTTAGTTGGGGAACCCCGCGAACCAGCGCGGAGGCGCCATGAACATTGATATTGGCCCCCATGCGCGCAAGCTCCGGTACATGCATAAACCGGTTCTCGAAGATCGTTTCGGTGATCATCGAGGCGCCATTTGCGATCGTCATCAAAGCCATGACTTGCGCCTGCAAATCGGTCGGGAAGCCCGGATAGGGTTCCGTCATGACATCGACACCTTCCAGACGCTCGGCGCGCCGGCGCACCACGAGCCCGTCGGCAGTTTCCGAAACCTCGACACCGGCACCTTCGAGGGTTCGTGCGACTGTCGCAACGAGGTTGAGGCGAGTATTGGTCAACGTGACCTCGCCGCCCGTTGCGGCAGCGGCCATAATGTAGGTTCCCGTCTCAATCCGGTCGGGGATGATCGAATGGGCGACTCCGTGGAGCAAAGGTACGCCGACAATCCGCAGCCGGTCGCTGCCGATGCCATCGATCCGGGCTCCCATCGCCGTCAGGCACTCGGCCAGATCCGTGATCTCCGGTTCTCGTGCGGCGTTGATCAGCAAGGTTTCGCCTTCCGCCAGCGTTGCCGCCATCAGCAGGTTTTCGGTAGCGCCGACCGAGACGGCCGGGAAGGCGATCTCGGCGCCTCGCAATCCCCTGGGCGCACGTGCCTCGATATAGCCCCCGCGCAATTCGACCTCGGCGCCGAGCCGCTGCAGACCCTTCACATGGAGGTCGATCGGCCGGGGGCCAATGGCACATCCGCCGGGCAAAGACACCCGCGCGCGACCGCAGCGGGCGACCAGGGGCCCCAGCACGAGAACCGAAGCCCGCATCTTGCGGACGAGGTCATAAGGCGCCGTACTGGAGGTAATGTGCCCGGCCGACAACTCGAGAATATGTTCGCCGTCCTCCCCTTCGGCTCCCCGGGTAAGCTCGACCCCGTGCTGGACCAGAAGGTTCGCCATGGACGCGATATCGGCAAGCGCCGGCACATTACGGAGGGTCAAGGTCTCAGCGGTCAGCAAAGATGCCGCCATCAGCGGCAATGCAGCGTTTTTCGCTCCGCCGATTGGGATTACGCCTTCGAGAGGGACGCCGCCTCGGATGCAGATCTTGTCCATCGCCTCGGTTTCACGCGCCGTTGTCCGCCCGGAGCGGCGGCGGGCTGTACGGACCTGTCGCCGTCGGGCGTGTTTGTATTGAAGAGCGAAGTGCGGCTCAAGCCGGCGGCTCGGAACTGCCGCCTTCCGGTTTCTTGGACTGGGAGGATCGGAGCTGCTTCTGCGCTCTCGCCTGTTCCTTGCGCCGATGCAGATTCTCGCGCAACGCTTTTGCGAGCCTTTCCTGCCGCGCCGACCGGCTGTCTTCCTGGCGAGACGTAAGATGCGGATTCCCACTCATTTGGCAATCCAACGAAACGACAGCGGTTCTGTCAAGCCATGCACGTGTTCGGTGCGAATCTTCCTGTATGCCGCGCTCATCGGCGCGGCCGCAGACGAGGCCGCCGCCTTGCCAACTCATGGAAGCTCGTGTATCTGCTTGCCGCCCCGCGACTGATTCGGCTGCCGTAGCTCAGTGGTAGAGCACTCCCTTGGTAAGGGAGAGGTCGAAAGTTCAATCCTTTCCGGCAGCACCATATATTTCAAAGGGTTGCGAGGGCTTTGGCAGATCGGCTCCGAAGCCCCTTCGGGTCAAATTTACCGCAGTCGAGAGGCAGCCCAACACGCCGCGATCCGCCAGCCTCTAGCGGGCCTTTCACCGCAACCAGCGCCGCCACCACGGCACCCGCGGCTCCATAAGCAGCGCGCCCCCGCGGCATTTCGCGCATCCTAGCCACGCTCCGTGCGCTACGTGACGAGGCTCAGCGCCGCCGGCGATAGCGGCCCTTGCTCGGCGACTCGTAGTGCCTCGGCGGCGGTGCCGCCGCCGCACGGGCGGGATATGGATCTCGCGCAGCGCCGTGACGCGCGGCGACAGCGGATAGCGGACACCCTCGATGCTGCTGTCGATCGCGGCGCGCGGCCTGTTCGTCGGTCAGGTGCAGATCCTCGGATGGGATAACACGCGCATACCGGGCGCTCGACCCGACCCTTATGCCCTTTGAAACTAGAACCCGCGCAGCAGATCGCTGAAATGTGCTTCCGCTGAAGGCACACGGGCCTTCGGTGTTACATCCAGCCCGGACACTGCTGCATGCCGCACCTCTCCTGGCGTGTAGCCGAACTCCCTTTTGAAGGCCCTGCGGAAGCTGGAAACCTCCGCGAAACAGAGGCCTTCGGCAATCGCTGTGACGGTCTGAGTGGACGGCCGGGTCGGCGAGAATGGCGCTCGCCTCAAGCAGTCGCTGGCGCTGGATGTATCGGGCGATGCCCCCCGTGTCCTCG
>JAFMSA010000433.1 GCA_017353855.1 Alphaproteobacteria bacterium | reverse complement strand
ACGCCAAACCCGACCTACGAGGAAGTGTGCAGTGGATTGACCGGTCACACCGAGGCGGTGCTTGTCGCTTATGATCCGAAGATCACAACCTATGAGGCACTTTTGAAGCTGTTCTGGGAGAGCCACGATCCGACCCAGGGCATGCGACAGGGCAACGATATCGGGACCCAATACCGATCGGCGATATACGCCTTCTCGCCGGCCCAGCGCGCCGCCGCCGAAGCCTCGCGCAAGGCCTTCCAACATCAGCTCGAAGCGGCCGGACTGGGGAAGATCACGACGGAGATCCGCGACGCTCCCCCCTTCTTTTTCGCGGAAGGCTATCACCAGCAGTACCTGGCAAAGAACCCGCATGGCTACTGTGGCCTTGGCGGCACCGGCGTGACCTGCCCGATTCCCACCGGAATTGCCGCCGCCTGAGCGACGGGGCTTCGGGCAGGGCGCATAGGCCAAAGCGAGAGGCTCTGCGCGCTGTCAGGTTTGCGGAACCGGGCGGCATGGTTTAGCCGACGCAGATGGTTGCTGCAGGCTCCGCTCGCGTTCCGCCAAGATCTGATCGAGTGCCGCAGTAATCTCGTCCCAACCCGGTTCATGCGGCAGCCCGGCACGCGCCTGCGGCGGCAATTCCCTCGCGAAGACCTCAAGGGCAACGGAGCGCAGCGGCGTGCACGCGCCTGCGAGCCAGCGCAGCTCCTCGCACGGCAACAGGAAGCATCTTTTTCGCCGAGGAGGGCGGGGCCTACGAAACCGCTCCGCCCCCGGCCAGCCGATGGCCCTGCTCAGCCTTGCGGCGCAGCTCGATGGGCACGGCGCCGCGTCGAGCTATCGCAGCGCGAGGTCAGAAAGAGCGGCTCTAATGCCGCGCTCGAACTCAAGCTCAAGCTCGATTTCGCCGATGGCTTCAGCCGTGCGGCCGGCGACCACGGGTACCTCGCCTTGATCGATCGCCGCCGCCCCGTTACCACGAGCGCCCGATCTCGAAGGGCGATGCTCCTCTGTCGGCAGTCTAGCTTCCGGCTCGTCGGTCCGCTCGGCCGCAAGGGGCTCATCGCCCGTCCTTTGCGGATCTTTTAGATCTCCGCGGGCCGGGCAACTGCGGATCTTGCGGCCACTTCACCCGAGCGGCGCTGTTTCAACAGCGGACGGCCCGGCTGTTCGAGCCCGCGCATGACAGGATTGCGAACGCGGCCGCATGTCCCGAACGCGCGCCGCGCTAGCGTTATGGCTGTCGAGGAGAAATCGCGAGCGGCTGCAGCATGGAAGGCTTGCGGAGGGCGCGAACACGGCAGGCTAGGCGATGATCACAACCGCGTTCCCGATCGGGTCTCCGGCACGGCTGATTGCCGAGCCTGATTTTCGCCGTCTTTGGCTAGTGGGGATTGTTGTCTTCGCGGTCCGCTGGCTTGAGATGCTCGCCGTCGCGTTGTTTGCGTATCAGCGCACCGGCTCGCCCTTCGTCGTTGCACTCTTGACGATGCTGCGCATGCTGCCGATGGCGCTGTTCGGCGCCTTCGTCGGTGCGCTGGCGGAGAGGCTCGAACGGCGCACGGCGCTCATCATCGTCGTTATTTCGATGCTTCTGAGTTCGCTGACCCTGGCGCTCCTAGCCTGGCTCGACGCGCTCGCCGTCTGGCATGTGGCACTCGCCAGCTTTTTCAACGGGATCGCCTGGTCGACCGACAATCCGGTGCGCCGCACGATGATCGGTGAGGTGGTGGGTTCCGAGCGGATGAGCGCGGCGATGTCGATCGATGTCGGGGCCAACAATGCGAGCCGCATGCTCGGTCCGATCGTGGGCGGCGTTTTGCTCGCCACGGTCGGCATCGGGGGCGCGTTTGTGGTCAGCGTCATTGCTTACGTTGTCGCGGTTGCGGCTGCGACGCGGATTCGCCACCGCAACAGCCATCGGCCGCCCAACAGCGCGGGCGTCCTCGAGCGTATGTTGCAAGGGTTCATGCTCGTCCGCCGCGATCGCCGATTGGCTGGAACTCTTGTGATCACAGTCATCTACAACACCTTCGGCTGGCCGTTCACGAGCATGATCCCGGTGATAGGCCAGGATAATCTGGGTCTCGGCGCCGCCGGTATCGGCGTTCTCGCGAGCATGGACGGGGTTGGCGCGTTCTTCGGCGCGATCGCGATCGCATTGTTTGCCAAGCCGTCGGTCTTCGGCCGGCTCTACATCGGCGGTGTCGTCGTTTATCTGACGATGCTCCCGCTCTTCGCGTTGACACCCCATCCGCTGCTCGCCGGGACCGTACTGTTGGTGACGGGTTTGGCGAATGCCGGGTTCAGCATCATGCAGGCGACACTCGTCTATCTCTCCGCACCGCCGGAGATGCGCAGCCGGATATACGGCTTGCTGTCGGTGTTTATCGGCATCGGGATGATCGGCTTTATCCATCTTGGCCTTGTCGCCGGCCTCGTCGGCGCCCAATGGGCGACCGTCGCGAGCGGCATAGAAGGGGTTGCGGCTTTAGCTCTGACCCGCCATTGGTGGCGCGCAGTCGTCGCATGAGCGCGAGGGTGCGTTGCGCCGAAATCTTCGCCCTGCGCACGGCTATCGATGTATCCTGAAACGCGGCCGCAGCGGGAGAACATAATGTCCTCGACCTCACCAGATACGCGCCGCGCCGAGACGCGCGGCATCGACTACATTGAACGCGCGCGAGAGCTCGCGCCGGCTCTGGCCGCGGCTGGTGACGAGATCGAAGCGGGCCGCGAGTTGCCGGAGCGTCTCGTCGAGGCGCTGATCGAAGGCGGCTTTTTTCGCATGCTATTGCCGCGCTCGCTCGGCGGCGCCGAACTCCACCCGCTGACCTATGTGCAGGTCCTCGAGGAGATCGCCAAGGCCGAACCCTCGACCGCCTGGTGCCTCGGGCAGAATTCCGGGTGTTCGATGTCGGCCCCCTATCTCGATCCCGCCGTTGCGCGCGAGGTCTTCGGCCCGCCGCGCGGCATTCTCGCCTGGGGGCCGGAATTGCCGGGAGCGGGTCGCGGCGTCGCGGTGGAGGGCGGCATTCGCGTCACTGGCCGCTGGGGATTTGCGACCGGCAGCCGCCACGCTAGCTGGCTCGGCGCGCATGTGCCGGTGTTCGAGCAGGACGGCGCGCCGCGCCTCAACCCGAACGGCCGCCCCTTTGTGCGCACGGTCCTGTTCCCGAAGGCGAGTGCGGAGATCATCGACAATTGGCAAGTCATCGGGCTCAGAGGCACCGGGAGCGACAGCTACCGGGTCGACAACCTCTTTGTCCCGCAGAAGTATACCTGTTCGCGCGACAACGAGGCCGAGCGCCGCGAACCGGGCCTGCTCTATCGGTTTACGAGCGGCATGATCTATGCGGCGAGCTTTTCGAATATCTCCCTCGGAATTGCGCGCGGCGCGCTCGAGGCCTTCATCGAGCTGGCGCGCGACAAGATCCCGCGCGGCGCGCGCAAGACCTTGCGCGAGAATCACGTAATCCAGTCCGAGGTCGCGCAATGCGAGGCGAAGCTGCGCTCGGCCCGCGCATTCATCCGCGCGACCCTCGAGGAGATGTGGGAAGAGGCTGAGGAAAAGGGCGATTTCGGTCGCGACAAGCACTGGCAGTTGCGTCTCGCCGCAACTTGGGCGATCCAGCAGGCGCGTGACGTTGTCGCTGCAGTCTACAACGCCGCCGGCGCCACCGCGGTGTTCAACGAGAACCCGTTCGAGCGGCGCCTGCGTGACATTCATGCCGGTACGCAGCAAGGTCAAGGCCGACCGGTTCATTTCGAAACCGTGGGCCAGATCCTGCTGGGCCTGCCCCCAGAGGGCCGCATGTTCCGCTAGCAGCGAAGCCTGTTGCGGGCCGCAGACCGGAAGGCCGTTTAATGGGCCCTGGGGTCGAAAATGCCAGGGCACCCCGGAATGACATTCGTGGGCACGCGCGGGCCGCCGGGTATCCCGGTAGCCCGCGCAGCCGCGACGGAATGGCTCAGGCGCGGCGGTGCCAACCGTGGTGGTGTGCCGCAACGAGACGGTTGGCCATTTGCTGCTGCTCGGGCGACAGGCTCGCATAGAGCGGCTTGAATGCCGTCAGCAGACGCGCGTCAGCGTCGGCCCGCATCTTGGCGAATTGCTCACGCGATTCGAGGCGCTGTACCGCCCCCGTGGCGCTGCGGTTCTGCCGGGCGGCAGCGATCGTATTGTCGAGCGCTTTGGCGTTCTCGCGCATTACCGCCGCCACCTGCTGCCACTGCGCTTCCTGCGCGGGCGTGATTTTGAGCTGGGTTTTCAGGAACGCAATGCGCCCTTCAACCAATTGCCCTGGCAGCAACCGCGCCAACGCGTGGTGGTGCTTCTCGACCGGCGCCGGCGTGGTTTGCGCGAGCGCAGGAGCCAACCCGGCGGCAGCGGCGCCGGTAAGCAGCGTGGCTGCGAGCAAGGGGGTACGCAATCTGATCATTCTGACCTCTGTCACAAACGGGGTTCATGCCCCTCACCGGTGACTTACGGATCGGCGGGCCGGTGCATACCCGGAACGGTTCGCATTGCAGCGATTTAATCAAGCGGCCACGTTCCGGTAACC
>JAFMSA010000432.1 GCA_017353855.1 Alphaproteobacteria bacterium | reverse complement strand
GGTGAGAGGCTGGCGAACGCAATCTCGCCAAACGCTCGAGCGTCGCTGATCATCTCCGAGACCGCCGCAAACGGATGGAGCTTCCTCTCTGGTGGGCGCTCGTCCTCTCCCGTAACTCTCGTGGCCGGCAAATGTCCCCGTCGAAACCAAGCTAAGACGTTGCATCACGCAATCGGCGCCACGGCCGGCAACGCTCTTCGGGCATCTGCGACGGGCCGCCGCCGCTCGACGGGTCGCCGGCGAACGGAAAAACGGAAGAACGGAAGCGAAGTTGACCCTCCTCCCGTGTGGCGCGGGCACAGTCAATTTCTCCATCCGCCTGCGATGCTCGGCGCCCGACAGAGGCGACGGCGAGAGGCTGACGTCCCGCGCAGGTGCGGCGATCGTCGGCCGCATCCGCAAGGCAGAGAAACCAACGGTTGTGGCCGCCGGAAGAAGAGCGAAATCCCGGGATTTCGCTCTCGGTCAGACTACCTGAGGCTTCTTCCCGTCCACGATGGCAAGGCATCAAACGGATTACTGTTCTTGTCGCCGCCAAACAGCCTCCGCACAGGGAAACGAGACATTCCCTTTTTTCCGGCCGCACGGGGTGCCGATTCCTCCCTGGTCCGTCCCTGCCAGAAGTACGCTCAGCCCTCCACCTGGGCTAACGGGTGGGTCAAGGCGGCTTTGCGCAGAGCGCGGAATATGGGTCGGGAACGGCTTGCCGGCGGTAACTCATTCGAGCCGGGCGCCGTACCGGTGCACGTGATAGGGAAGGCGGGCGAGGCCCGGACAATAGCTGCCGACGATCGGCTCGAGCGCCTCGTATAGGCGCCGGTTGTCGGCGTTGACGGCGGCGAGGCGCTCCCGCGTCGTCGCAGCGCGTTCACGCAGCCGGCCGAGATCGACCGTGAGGATACGTCGGTTGTCGACGATGAGCCGCCCGCCGATCATAACGCTCGCGACCGCGCTGCCGTCCTCGGTATGGACGAGCTGATTGACCGGGTCGTTGAGCGGCAACCAATTCGGATGGTCGAGGTCGAGCATGACGATGTCGGCCTTGTAGCCGGGCGCCAGCCGCCCGATCCGGCCGCCAAAGCCGAGGGCGTGGGCGCTGCCCTCCGTCGCCGCCAGTGCGGCCTCGCGCGTGGTCAGCCAGCCTCGCCAGTCCGGTCCCTGCACCTTGGAGACAAACGAAGCAAGGCGCATCGCTTCATACATATTCTGGTTGTCGGCGCAGTTGGCCCCATCGGTCCCAATCCCGAGATTGACGCGTCGATCGAGCATCGCCCGCGCATCGGCGAGACCGCTGCCCAAGCGCATGTTGCTACCCGGATTGTGCGCGACCGAGGCGCCATTATCGCCCAGGCGGACCATATCTTCCTCGTCGAGCCAGACGCCGTGGGCAACCGTCAAATGCGGACCGAGCACGCCAAGCGCGCCGAGATGTGCGGTTTGGCTCCGCCCGTACAGCCGGATCCCGGTCACAGCCTGGACCTTCGACTCAGCCACATGGCTATGCAATCCGACATCGAACTCGCGGGCGAGGTCCGCACATCCCAGGATGAACGCGTCCGAACAGTGATGCGGGATCGTCGGTGCGACAGCCGGGCAGACCTGCCTGCGGTCGAACGGCCAGTCCCGCAACGCCTTGCGGATCGCCGCCAGGGTCACCTCGGCCGGCGGAAGACGCAAGCCCGCGACCTGCCCCTGCAGCGCTCGCGGCAGCGCGTCCTGGAGACCCGGGATCGCCTCGTAAAAGCTGCGGTCGGCGACCATTGGCGCCACCACCGCCCGCATCCCGATATCGGCATAGGCTTGACCTGCCACAGCCAGTCCTTCTGGACTGGGGGCCGGCCAATCGAATGAGAGATCGTAGCAGGCGGTGCAGCCTTTCAGGACCATCTCGACCGCGCCGATCTGGGTAGAGAGGTATTTGTCCTCCGCGTTGCGGTTTCCGGTGATCCACGGCGCCGCGCTCAGCAACAGTTCGAGGGTCCAGCGGTCGCCCATGCCCTTAGCGAGATTGCCGTGACCGTGTGTGTGGGCATTAACGAGACCGGGATGGAGCAGCCGCTGCGCGGCGGAAATTTCAGCCGCTCCCGCTGGAGCGGGGCAGCCCGGCGGGCCGATCTCGCGGATCGTGTCGTTCTCGATAAGAATATCGCCGAAATCGGCTGTATCAGCGACGATGTCGAGTACGCGGCCGCCGCGCACGATCGTAAAGGCCATGCTATGGTCTCCTCAAAGGCGCCCTATCATAAAGCGCAGAGCGCGAGGAGCGGAGCGATGCCGAGCGTCATTCTGCAGCGCAGGGAGGCGGTTGTGGAAATCATCCTGAACCGTCCCGAGATGCTGAACGCGGCAAACTGTGAGCTGATCACGCAGCTCGCCGCGGCCGCGGTCGAGGCGGCCGAGGATCAGGTCGCCCGCGTCGTCCTGTTGCGTGGTTCCGGCACTCACTTCTGTGCCGGCGGCGACATCACGATGTTTGGCGAGCTGATCGGTCTGCCGCCTGCCGAGCGGCGCCGGGCGCTCTACCGCATTGTCGATGGTCTCCATCCGCTGCTGATGCGTTTGCGGCATATGCCGAAACCGGTCGTCGCGGCGGTGCAGGGAGCCGCCGCCGGCTTCGGATTGAGCTTGGTTCTCGCCGCAGACTTGGCGCTCGCCGCCGAAGATGCGATCTTCGCTTCGGGATATATCCATCTCGGTACCAGTCCGGACGGCGGTCTGAGCGCGACACTGGCGCAGGTTGTCGGGCTGAAACACGCGGCCGAGCTGATGCTGCTGGGCGACCGGTTCGATGCGCCCCGCGCCCTCCAGCTCGGTCTCGTGAACCGACTGGTTCCACCGGCGGCGCTTGAAAGCGAGGCGATGATGCTGGCTACCCGGCTGGCGAATGGTCCGGCGCACGGCTACGGCCGCACCAAAGCGTTGCTGCAGGCGACCTTCGGCGACGCTTTCGAGGCGCAGTTGCGGCGCGAAACCGAAAGCTTTGCCGCCTGCGCCGCTACCGAGGAATTTGTCGAGGGGGTCCGCGCGTTTCTCGAAAAGCGCCGGCCGAATTTTCTGGGGAGTTAGGGGGTCATGACGAGACCGCACCGACTGCGATGGGGATTGTGGATAGCGTTGACAAGCGCCGGCTTGTTGTCGGGATGCTATTATTATCCCTACGGTTACTACAACGCGGGGGGGTATCCTCCACCCCCCTACCCCTACGCCCCCGGATATTCGTACCCGCCGACACCGGGACCGCCGGGGACACCGCCGCCGGAGACATTGGCGCCACCTGGGACGCCGCCGCCCGGAACAGCGTCGCCGCCGTACCCACCGGTGCAGCGCTCGCCCTTGCCATCGGCACCTTAACGCAAGGCGCGCGACCGCGTGGATTGGAGCCGGTTCGATAACCTGCCGTCCGGCGGTCTGTGGCTGCAGCCGCTCGGGCTGGTTTTCGGGCACGCGGCGGCCGATGCGGTCACCTGCGGCCGCGCTCGCCCGCTTGTGGGCACCGGCTATGCCTTCACCCTGTTGGCCGCATTCGGGCTCGGGCCTGACCGGCAGCTCGTTTCGCTGACCGCGCCCGTGGATGAACTCGAGGCGTGGGTTTCGGGTGCCGGCGCGCGTTTCGCGCAGCGTGTGCGCCGGCAGCTTATGCTGCTGTCGGCTCCTCGGAACCGTTGGGCGGGATTTGCCCTCGACCGGCCGGTCCTCATGGGGGTACTCAATGTTACTCCCGACAGCTTCTCGGATGGCGGGCTATGGTTGGAACCCGAACGCGCCATAGCGCATGCTCACGCGCTCATCGAAGCAGGGGCCGACATCATTGATGTCGGCGGCGAGTCGACCCGTCCCGGGGCCGCGCCCGTTGGGCCGGCCGAAGAAATCCGTCGTATCGAACCGGTGGTAGGCGCGCTGTCGGAAGCCGGGGTGGTCGTTTCGATCGACACCAGGCATAAGGCGGTAATGGAGGCGGCGTTCGATACCGGCGCGCGCATCGTTAACGACGTCTCGGCACTAGGCCACGACCCGGACAGCCTCGCGTTTGTCGCGCGTCGTCAGGCAAGCGTCGTGCTCACGCATATGCGCGGCGAGCCCGGGACAATGCAACACGGTCCGGTCTACGACTCGGCCCCGGTCGAGGTACTGGAATATCTCGAAAAACGCATCGAGGCTTGCATTGCTGCGGGGATCAGCCGCGAGGACATCGCCGCTGACCCGGGAATCGGGTTCGGCAAGCTCGTGCGGCACAATCTCGAGCTCCTCGCCGCAAGCGGGGCATTTCACACGCTCGGCTGCGCGATTGTGGTTGGCGTCTCGCGGAAATCGATGATCGCGCGGCTGAACCGCGGCGAGCAACCCGCGGCGCGTCTGCCGGGCTCGCTTGCGGCGGGCTTGTTCGCGGTGCAGCAGGGCATCCAGGTCCTGCGCGTTCATGATGTCGCCGAGACGCGCCAGGCTCTCACGCTGTGGCGCGCGATTGCAGCGAGCTGAGGCTTGGGCCGCCGAACCTAAGCGGCGGTCCCCCTGACGCGGTCGAGGATCGCCCCGACCCCGTCCGTATCCTGAAAGA
>JAFMSA010000431.1 GCA_017353855.1 Alphaproteobacteria bacterium | reverse complement strand
GGGAGGACGCAGCGGCTGGCCGACGACGGTCGTGCCGTGCCCGGAGGTGGCCGGCGGCCACTCGGGGAGGGCAGCCGGAGCGGGTGAGACTGTCGCCATCAGCGGACCCGGCGGTCCGGCGGGTTGCCCCGGCGCTTGCGAAAACCCCGGTGCGTACGGGAACGACCGAGGCGGCGAGCAAGGCTCGCGCGATGCGCCCGGCGATCCGGCCCGGCTCATCGAGGGTGTTTCCGGGGCCGATACCCCGGGGAGGAGCCCCGGCGCATGGACGCGGCCACCTCTCCCAGTCCTTACGGACCCGGGTGACACGAAGCTTTCGCTCCCTTCGCCAATGTCGTCCCGGCAGCATTTCGGACAAGCCCGTCTCATCTCCGCCCCGGGGGGGTTGCCTGCAGCCTGCCCTTCGAGAGGTTGGAACTGAAGAAGCACCGCAACGGGGGTCTTGAACTTCTCGGTCAACGCGCTCTCCGGTTCCTTTTCTACCCAGGCCAGTAAGCATGGGCTTTCGAAAAAGTCCCCGGCTTTGGCTGGGGTTTGCTTATTTCGGAAAGCGCGCATCGGGGAGCACCTTCTCTACCGGCGCCGAGGGCGCCGGAGGGTTCCAAAGAGCGAGGAAGGCCGCGCCGCCGAGAAACAGGAGGGCGATCACGACAATCAACCAGACGGTGACTTTCCCCATGCCCCCGGCTCGCGGCTTGCCCCTGGCGTGTGCTCCTCGCCGAAATCGGTCCGGCGCCGATTGACGAAGAGGTTGCACGATATGCTAGTACCCTTTCGGCTAGCGGAAAAAGAGCGGTGAGAGTCGGGATCGAGATCGACGCCGTCGGAATGAGGCGGAAAATGGCCGAAACCAGCCGATTCGTGCCGCGCCGGACGATCGTACTCGTCGGTCTGATGGGAGCGGGGAAGAGCAAAATTGGCCGCCGCCTCGCGACGCGCCTTCGTCTGCCGTTTTTCGATTCGGATCAGGAGATCGAAGCGGCTGCCGGGGAGACGATAGAGGAGATCTTCGTCAATCGCGGCGAACGCATATTCCGCGAAGGCGAGCGGCGGGTGATCGCCCGGCTGTTGGCCAAACCGGTTCATGTGCTGGCAACCGGCGGGGGTGCCTTTATGGATCGCGCGACCCGGGACGAAATCACACATCGCGCCGTCTCGATGTGGTTGCGCGCCGATCTCGACGTCCTGGTCGCGCGGGTCTCTCGCCGCAGCAACCGGCCGCTGTTGAAGCAGGGCGATCCGAGGGCAATTCTGGCCGGGTTGATCGAGCGGCGTTATCCCGTCTACGCGCAAGCGGATATCGTCGTGGATAGCGGCGAGGTATCGCCGGAAGCGACGGTGACCCGGGCGATCGCGGCATTGGCTGCTTGTCCGATGGCAGCCCTGCCGCCCCAGTCTTAGAGCGAGAGACAATGGACACAATCGAAAAACTGCGCGTCGAACTCGGCGAGCGGGCCTACGAGATCCTCGTAGGGTCGCCGCTGATCGAGCGGGCCGGACACGAAATCCTGCCGTTGATGCGCCGCCGCCAGGCCGTCATCGTGTCCGACGAGACGGTCGCCCGGCATTATCTGGCGCCGCTGCGCGACAGCCTGTCCGCGGCCGGGATCTCTCACCACGCCGTCGTTCTGCCACCCGGCGAAGCAACCAAGGACCTCGACCATTTCGGTAAGCTGGTCGAAGAGATCCTGACGGTGGGCATCGAGCGGGGGACGCTGCTGGTGGCGCTTGGGGGTGGTGTCGTCGGCGATTTGACGGGCTTTGCCGCGGCCACCCTGCTGCGCGGGATCGATTTCGTGCAGATCCCGACGACTTTGTTGGCACAGGTCGACAGCTCGGTCGGCGGCAAGACCGGGATCAATACGCGCGGCGGGAAAAACCTGATCGGCGCTTTTTATCAACCTCGTCTCGTGCTGGCCGACACCTCGGTGCTCTGCAGTCTGCCGCGCCGGGAGCTTCTTGCCGGGTATGCCGAGATCGTCAAGTACGGCCTGATCCGGGACGCCGATTTCTTCTTCTGGCTCGAAGCGAAAGGGTCCTCGGTTTATGAACTTGCCGACAACGCGCTGCGGCGCGCCGTGCTGACGAGTTGCGCGATGAAAGCCGCGATCGTCGCCGGCGACGAGCGCGAGGAAGGCGAGCGTGCCCTGTTGAATTTCGGTCATACCTTCGGGCATGCGCTCGAGGCGGAGACCGGGTTCGGGTCGCGCCTGCTGCATGGCGAGGCCGTAGCCCTCGGGATGGTTCTGGCCTTCGACTTTGCGGCGCGGCTCGGCATCGGGTCGGGGCAGGACGCGGGGCGGGTGCGCAGACATCTTGCCGCCGCCGGCCTGCCGACCGGCCTTGCGGAGATCGGACTGGCGGGCATCCCGGCCGATCGCCTGATGGGCTACATGAGCAAAGACAAAAAGGTCCGTGACGGCCGCATCGCACTGATCCTGCCGCGACGCATCGGCGACGCCTTTATCATGCACGAAGCGCCGCTCGGTCTGCTGCGCAGTTTCCTTTCCGAGGCCGCGGCGGTTTAGCCGGTGCGGCGATCCTCCTGCGGCGTGAGGGTCGTAAGCGACAGCGCGTGCACGCGGCTCGCCAGCTCCTGGGCCAGCGCCTGGTAGACGAGCCGCTGCCGCGCCACGCGACCGAGACCCGCAAAGGCGGCAGACACGATTGTCACGCCGAAATGCGTCTCGCCGCCGGGCCGTGCTCCTTCATGCCCGGCGTGGCGATGCGATTCGTCCAAGACCTCGAGCCTGCTGGGGGCGAAGCGTTCTGTCAGTTTCGCGCGGATCGTGTCGGCAACGGACATATCATGCAGGTAATCAGAGCTCGCGCTCTTTTCTACGGGGCCCCGGTGGAGCGAGGCGGCGGTGCTGAGGAACGCGCCGAGGTCGTCGACGATGTAGTGGATGTGGTTGCCCTCGGACCCGGCCGCAGCCCAGTCCACCGGATTGCGGACCCATGCCGTACTCATTCCGAGTGATGCGGCGGGAACCAGGTTTCTGGCCATGTCTTCGATCATCAGAGCCGAGGCGGGTATCACATCGTGCCGCCTCTGCAATTCCCGGTAGCCGGTAAGCGCCGGCTTGGGCTCATACCCGGCTGCCGCGATATCGAAAATGGCGCAGAACGAGCCCGCAATACCGAGGTGGTCGAGCAGGCGCTCGGCGTGGCTGTGCGACCCGTTGGTATGGATGATCTTGCGTCCGGGCAAGGCGGCCAACGCCTCGACGAGGACCCGGTTCGGCGGCACGCAGGCGAGATCGACGTCGTGAACGTAAGCGAGAAAATCGCGGGGATCGATCCGGTTTACCTTCATCAGTCCGCGCAATGTTGTTCCATGCTCGCGGAAATACGTCTGCTGCACGGAAAGTGCCGCCGCCGGCGACAGGCCCAGCCGATCGACGATAAAGCGCGTCATGCGAGCATGCACCTGGTCGAATAGCCGGCACGATGCGGGATAGAGGGTGTTGTCGAGATCGAAGATCCAGGTCTCGATCTCGAGCAGTGTCCGGCGTCCCGGGGCAAGCATCAGGGGTCCTCCCCTAACCGGCGCGGATGAGCGTTCCGGCACCTTCGGAGAACAGCTCGAGAAGGATCGCATGCGGGACCCGCCCGTCGACGATGACTGCCGCCTCGACACCGTCATCGACGGCTTTGAGGCAGGTCTCGATCTTGGGGATCATTCCGCCGTTAATGACACCCTGCGCGATGAGCTGTCGCGCGCTGGCGGCGGTGAGCTCCGGGATCAGCCTTTTGCCCGAATCGAGCACCCCCGCAACATCGGTCAGCAGCAGCAGGCGGGTGGCGCGCACGGCCGCTGCGACCGCGCCGGCGACGGTATCGGCGTTGATGTTGTAGGTCTCGCCGTGCGAGCCGACGCCGATGGGCGCGATGACAGGCACGATGTCCGACTGTTTGAACGTATCGAGCACGCCGGCCGCGATCCGGTGCGGTTCGCCGACGAAGCCGAAATCGACCTCGGTCCTCACACCCCCCTCGACCCGGGTGCGGACCAGCTTTCTCGCCTCGATCAGCCCGCCATCCTTGCCGGTCAGCCCGATCGCGCAGCCGCCCTCGGAATTAATGGCCGAGACGAGCCGTTTGTTGATCGAGCCGGCGAGAACCATCTCGACGACTTCCATCGTCTCGCGGTCGGTGACCCGCAAGCCGTCGATGATGCGGGTGTTGATCCCGAGCCGCTGCAGCATGTTCGCGATCTGCGGCCCGCCCCCATGGACGACGATCGGATTGATGCCGACCTGCTTGAGAAGGACCACATCACGCGCGAACGAATCGCCGACCGTCACGTCGCCCATCGCATGGCCGCCATATTTGATGACCAGCGTGCGGCCTGCATAGCGCCGCATATACGGCAGCGCCTCGGCCAGCACCGCGGCTTTAACGACGGGGTCGGCGTCGGGAATCGGCGCCGGGGAAGCAGGGGTCGGGTTCATCAATGCGGTAGCCCTATCCTGATTTTACGGGCGGGATGGCGAACTCGCCGAGGGTCTCGTGCAGTTCCGCGATGCCCCCGCGGTGAGCGGCGCTTGTCAGA
>JAFMSA010000430.1 GCA_017353855.1 Alphaproteobacteria bacterium | reverse complement strand
GCCTTTCTCGCTGAGCGCAACACAAATGCCAAGCGATACGTGTGGCATGCCAAGGGTGAGGACATCCTGCGCAAGATCGAGGCGGCACGACAGGCGCTGGCCGTCAGCCAGGGGTCACGCCTCTGTTAACCTATTTGCGAGACACCACACTAGGGTCAGCAAAAGAATCGTGCTGTTATAACGGCCCCTGACGCAACGCCCGGCGCTGCGGACCAGGACGTGCTGGAGCAGCGCCTCTGCCATAGAGCCGTCGGTGTTCAAGATTCTGAACGGGGGGTAATCTCACTTGTCCTCAGCGATATCCATGGCGGCGAGGCCGAGGGCCTCTTTGGTCACTTCGGTATCTGACGCGCTTTCCAAAAGTCGCGCTCAATCCCGAGCTGATTGTTAATTTGCTCCAGATATCCGCGCACCGCGGCATAGTCGTCGAGCATCTTGCCACGTAGTGTCACATCGATGCGGCGAGCGCCCTCAGCCTTCGCGGCAGCGCGGCGCACCGCAGCATGTCGCTTGAGATAGCCTGGCAATGCCATTTGCGGCAGAGGATATCCTCCATCATGCGCTACGATAGCGCGCATGGATACCGGAATACGTGCACGCTATCGGAACGCAACCGCGGTATGTCTTGCCCGTGACGATAGTCTGTTGGCGCGGTATCAGGCCGCCTTCGCGAAAGACTAGCGTCGCACTGGTGGCGGGAGAAGGTGCGGTGAAGCGCCTCCGCCGGTCCGCCGGCGACACTCGGCAGCGTCGTGGCGGCGCGTACCCAGCTCATCGTGTGATGCGAGGACTGCCGACATCAGATTGAACCCGACACGATCGAACAGGCTCGGCGCTACGGTGCCGCCACATCGGTACCGGACTACGCCAGGCGGCTCGTCTGCTCGCATTGCGGCGGTCACAACATCGATTTCGTGCTCACCGGAGCACCCGCAGGCTCTACCCGCGTCGGCTTCGCAAAGTGAACGCACCCATATCCGTGACATGATCCTCCCGCGGGGATACAGCCGATCATCCCGACCCGCCGACGCGAGCCGATCGACGACCCCGACTGGCTCTTCGAGTTCAAGCACGACGGATTTCGCGGTCCTGGTATTTCGACCGGTGCCGAGCCCGGTTCATATTGCAACGGCAACCCACTCACCTGCTTCGACGCGCTCGCCGACCAACTTGCGGCCTCGCTCGACGTCGACGAGGCCATTCTCGACGGCGAGGTGACGTAGTCGACGTGACCGGACGACCTCAGTTCTACGATCTTCTCCGAGGCACACGGGCGCCCGCCTACGTGGAGTTCGATCTTCTCTGGCTCACCGGAACGCCTCGGTAGATCGCGCTGCGACGGAATTCGTGCGCTGGGCCAGGTTTCTCGATGAAGACAGCCTGGGGAGGAGAGGATGCCCGCTCGACGCCGTTTTCAACGCTCGCCTGACGACTGGACCTCGCTGCGACGAGGCGCCTGCGCAATCGGCTGGGGGGCCGCTCACCCTGGTTGGACCGCGCCCCGGAAAGGCTTCCCTTCCCGATTACACACCTAGCGGAGAGCGCAGCGCGCAAGCCTGTATGGTGCCTGCTGCATTGCCATGCACGCGGTGCGCGCAGACACTACACAGCCCGTGTGTGCGTTACTTCCCCCGCTGCGCGGCCCGGGAGATCCTCCAGGATCCCCAGGACCAGCCCCCCCGGCCCCTTCTGCCGATGGAAGGGACTGTTAAGCATGCTTTTCGTGACAGACCGCCGTGTGGGCATTTAGCATCAATGAAGCTCGTGGAGAGCGGTCGGGGTCCGCGCAGGCGCGGACCGGAGACGCAACCAATTGATATTGCTGCGCTCTAGGCTGAAATCATGGCAAGTGCCCAGTCTGCGGTCATCCCAGCTTTCTCGGATCCGCCGCCAACCCACAAACATGGCGCGTCGACCATTACCCTGGGCCGCTTGCCGAAGCCTAACGCGCGCGCTTCCGCAGCCACGGCTCTGCCGCCAACCGCATCCCGCTCGGACCGATAACGCCGCGCATGACCGTCCCCGAACGGCACGGCTGCGCGCATCCCGGGTGCCCGAAATGGGGTTCCTACGGCTACGTGCCGGCTGGTTTCGCCGGCCTCAAGGAGCCTACCCGGTAGTACTGCGCCGCAGAGTACCGGCCGGACAGCGCTGATACCGCTAACGAAAACGGTTGCGTCATAAACCAAACGGTTATTGCCGCGACAGCGTGCGATTGCCGAAGGCTTGCGACAGACCAATCCAGCAGCGGTGCAACGCCGGCAGGCCCAGACGCATAATGGAGGCGCTACGCTCGCTTTGCTGCCAGCGCCATTCCGCCTTCCGGTCAGCTCGCCTATGTCATCGACGGCCTGCTCTCGCACGAGGCCAACTTGAGCATCGTCACCCATCACAAACTTCGAGGCCTATGTCCTCGGCTTGTATTTTGCACTGCGCAATAAGTATGGCTCGCCGTAGTGAGCCTGGATGGCCGAAGAACCGCTCGATGCGCCCGTCTCTGGTCAGCAACGCCCAAGCTTTACTGCCCCCCGGCACAAACATCGTGTACAGAACGTTGCCTGGGCAATCATGGGGCTTGCAGACGTTGTAAAGCTCGTAGCGGCCAGCCTCGATACTCTGACCCGGAGTATCGACGCCATTGCGGTTCCGCAGGTAACCGCGGAGCCAGGGATCTAGGTCTTTCTGCCCGCCAAAGAGGTCGGAGAAAGCAGCGTGATAGCTCGGCTTCTTCAGCTGATCGAAAAGGTGAGGAAGATCCGAGGCCAAAGCCTGCTCCGCCCCCAAACACGCGACCATTCCCCAAATGCTAGCGGAGTACGGCAAGTTCTTGAGCATCGCGTCCTCCCGCGGAAGGGTGGCGGATAGGCTCCACCTCGCGAAGGGTGAACACCTTTTCTTGGTGCTTTTCTCCGGGAGGGTCGTGGCGCAGCAGGCAGTATTCGCAAGGTGCGCATTACACGGACGCAACGTCCGGCGGCCTGGGGGAGCCGCCGCACGCTTGCCTCAATCACGCTGCGGGCCAGAGGAAGTACCCGCGAGCAGGCAAAGCGTATCACAAGGGCTTTCGCAGCCACCCTTAACCTGCGAACTAACCAATCCCGATCGGCCTCAGGACCGGCCGCTTTCCTCTACACTGCACGTTATCAACACACCAAGGATGAGGAACGAGTAGCACCTACAGCCCGTTTTGAGCGACGCGGGGAAACACGGTCCCTAATCACCAGTCGTGGGTGTGCCGCAACCCTGCACTCGGCGCAGGGCCTTTACACCAATTGTGCGATTGCCTCCCGCCGCCTGCGGCGGCCCGCCGCAGTTCCGCGATCGCTGCATTGATCACGCGGCGCCTGATCGCCTTCGGCAACATGCCGTAGCGTACGCGCGGCAACGGGCGCCGGCCTTGCTCGATCTAGGCCAAAGTGGACTGACTGACGCCGAGATGCTCGGCGAGCTGCTGCTTTGTGAGATCAGCAGCCTTGGTGCCTCGACCAGTGCTTCGGGGATCCGATCCATACCGCGAATATGAGGGGCTGCGAATTTATATGCAAGTGCCTATGGACATCCGTTAATATGAAAATTGGCGGTTGCCTATATTACTCGTTATCGAAATCCATACGAACTCTCGAGATAGCGAGGGATATGAGGATGTATGATCTTACGGCGTGGAAAAACTTTGGTTGATCTCTTTGTGACCGCGGAAGCGGCGCACGCAAAGGGCTGCTACTGCGTCGAGAAGCTAGGCTGCAGGCACTACACGGTTACCCTCGACAAGCCGGCTGAGTGGGATATCCACCAGCGGGCTCCCGGTCCGCAACTACCGGCGCTGACGGGGAGAGCGGGATGACCAAGTCAACCGCGATTGTGACCCAAACACTACCCGGTGATGCGGCGGGAACGCACACGTCTCGCGAGCCGCGGGGACGGCTGGCCGCCGTCGGCGTGCTCGACCAGATCGAAGCCGCGATAGAAGCCACCAACAGCGAGATTGCGACTGCAGCGGAAGGCCTGCAAGCTCGACCAGCTGTACCGTCAGATCTGCTACGACGGCACAAGCCTCACGGTGCTTGCCTGATGGATTCGTAAACCGCGGCCTTGCCGGTACAACCCGATGAGGCGCCGACCACTGAATTTGGGAGTTGTCGATTTCCGTCGCGCCAGCGAGGTCAGGGAAGCTTCGCGAAGTGCCCAAAACACCTCGCGAGCCACAGCCGACTCGCGAACGCGAAGACCGCCGCGAATGGCTCACCGAAGCCGAGGTCGAACGACTATGCGCCACCGCTCGCAAGCGCGGCAGAGGGCATCGCGATGCAACGATGATCCTGATTGCTTGTAGGCAAGGCCTGAGGGTCAGCCAACTGGTGGCGCTCCGATGGCAATATCTTGACCTCGAAACGGGCCGGTTGCGCGTGATCCGCAGCAAGGCTCGGGCGACAGCGTGCAGCCGCTCTCGGTGCCGAAATTCGCGCGTTGCGGCGCATCAAGCGCGAGCCGCAAGCAGCCGACGGGCGAGCGCTAGGGTCTTCGTGTCCGAGCGCGGGGCGCCGCTAACTGCAGACGGCTTCT
>JAFMSA010000429.1 GCA_017353855.1 Alphaproteobacteria bacterium | reverse complement strand
GTTCGAGAGCCAATTACGCCGGTTTCTGGCGAGCGGCGGCGGCGTACCGATCTCCGGCGCCGAGGACGCGATCCGGCAATTGCGCGCGGCGGGCATCAAGGTGGCGCTGACCAGCGGCTTCGACCGTCGCCTGATCGCCGACGTCGTCATGCATTGTGGTTGGGCTGAGTTGTTTGACGCGATCGTCTATCCCGATGAGGTCCCGGCCGGCCGCCCGGCACCCTACCTCATCTTCCAGGCAATGCAGAAGACGCTGGTCCACTCGGTAATCCGCGTCGCCGCGATTGGCGACACGGCGCTCGACTTGCAAGCCGGCGCCAATGCCGGCGCGGGTTGGGTGATCGGCGTCTTGAGCGGCGCGCATGACCTCGTGACGCTGGGCCGGACCCCGCATACACACCTCTTGCCGACCATCGCCGAAGTCCCGCTGCTGTTCGGAATAGACTGAGCTGAGCCGCCGTCCATCGGCGCGCAGCTCGCTCAGGCTTCGTCCTTCTGACGCGGGTCGCCGGGCGCGCCCTTTTTGGGCGCGTCTTGCCGCCGGCTGATACGGGCACTCTGTGCGCGATTGCAAAGGTAACGCTTAGACGTTGTATGTTCTTCTCGCCGCCGTGGTCGTGCTCGGCATCATCAACAATCGTATCGCAGCTTCAATGTGTTCGGCGTCTGGTCCGTGCCGCAGTTCGCCGCCGAGACAAACGGGAATGAGATCATCGTCTTCGTACAGGCCCGCCGGGTCTTTTGGAATCCCGTATTTCGTCAAACGTGGCGGCCTTGTAGGGCCACACCTGGTCCGATGATCATCGGTCTCGGCATCACGCCATCTGTGCCCCACCCGATCAGAGCTCAACTCGTAAATTGATTCGAAAGTTGCGGTGCGCTTTTGTTCAGACTCATGAGGGGGGCCGCGCCGACTTCCGGGTTGGCCGAAGCAATAGCGATGGCACGTCGTTGGCAGGCTGCTTTGATATGTTCTAGCCGTACAAGGATGGGGCGGGTCGTGGTCAGCCTCATTGCGCCAGACGGTGCCAGCCAGGGAAATCTGGAGCCGGTTCCGGTAAAGTCGTCAAAGACCGTCGCCGGCGGGGGTCCCCGAGTTGCGCCCGATGCGGTGCCACCCGCATTGGTAGTCGGCAAACAGGAGTTCTGCACCGATCTGGGCGGCGTATTCGGCGATCAGTTGACCTTTTCCACCAATCCTCGGCGGCCGGATCAGATTGACCGAGCCATTTTGGTTGGGAATACCAATAAAGACGGTCGGCGAGTCGTCGACGGCCACGAGTGTCTCGGCGGAGAGCAGCGGCGCAATCGCGACCAGTTCCTTTAAGTGATGAATGGCGCTCGGCAATTGGTTATCGATGTCCAAGTCGTAGGAATCGAGGTAGAGCAGATCGACATGCCTAAGCCCGGGCGGCGGGTCGTCAGTCAGCGATTTCAGCCAAGCGATGCTGTCATCGGTGTGGATGCGCACCCGGTCGCTGACCAGTGATTGGCAGAGCGCGGTCGCCTGCGGATCGCGATCGACAGAGAAAACCACAGAGCCCGAGTGAAACTCGGCGTATTTGTCGAATAGGATCGTGCTCTGGCCGTCGCCCGCCCAGTTGTCCCGTTGTCGCACGCAGCCGGTTTCGATGGTCGCGACCGGCCGATCGAAGCGGTCAAGATAGGTAAAGATCTTCCTGAAACTTTCCATCCGATGGGCCAGCTTCGGCGAGGCTATATCGCCGAACCAGCTCCAGAACTCCGGTGAGAGCATGCTCTTCTTCCTGCTGCTGGGCCGCGGGTTGAGCCTCCGCCGACAAATGGACACGGTGCGGTTGCGCCGATTTTGTCAGCAGCTTGCTCCTTCTCAAGCATCCTTAGCGGGACGCTAGTGGCATCATTCATTGATTGTCGCACCCCCCTAAATTCGCGCCTGCTGGGCCGGGAGCTGATCGCAATCGCCGGTCATCAGGCGCTGCAAGGCATCCCGCGCCGCGCAGATCGCACTGTTCCAGTCACCGGGGTGGAGTTGGCGAAATTGTCGCAGCGTCGGGTACCAAGGACTGTCGTCTCGGTTCAGCAACCAGCGCCAGTCAGTATCAAAACGGTTCAGGAGCCAAACTGGCTTGCCGAGCGCGCCGGCCAAGTGGGCGACCGCCGTATCGACACTGATAACGAGGTCGAGATTGACGATGAGCGCAGCAGTATCCTCGAAATCATGTAGGTCGCTGGTAAAATCGCGGAGCATCAAACCATGTGGGGGGTCGGCGGCCTGGGCAGCTGGTCCGCCTTTTTGCAATGACACGAAGCTGACGCCCGACACCTCACCAAGTGGTGCCAGCGCTTTGAGGGCAATGGAGCGGCGACGGTCGACCACAGCTTTCGCTGGGAAGTTCAACCCCTGCTCACCGGCCCACACCAACCCGATCCGCAGGCCGTCGAGACCGACAAGCCTTTTTTGCCAGTTTGCAGCGAGCGCGGGGTCGGCGGACAAATAGGGCATGCCTGCGGGGATCGTGTCGAGGGTCGTGCCAAAGGCAAGGGGAAGGCTCATTAGTGGGCAGTGCAGATCAAAGGGCGGCAACCTGTCACCCCCGGCAACGATTTCCGTGACGCCCGGCAGCCGGGACAGCAGTCGTACCAACGGAGCCTGAACCTCTAAGATGATCCCGGCGCTGCCAACCATTAACGGTGCGTAGCGGCAGAACTGTAACGTATCGCCAAAGCCCTGTTCGGCGTGCAGCAGGATGGTGCGATCCTCGATTGCCTCCCCCCTCCACAGCGGCTCCGAGAAGTCACGGCTACGCATCGTCTTTGTCTTCCACCTCCATTCATTCTCTTTCCACCCTTCTTCGAATTGTCCAGCCAGCAGAAGCGCCATTCCGAGGTTGTTGTGAGTCTCAGGGGAATTTGGCTGATGCCGCAGAGCCTCGCGAAAGCTCGCCTCCGCCTCTGCCGGCCGACCGAGGGCACACAGCGCATTGCCGAGGTTGTGGTGAGCAGCAGGGAAATCCGGTCGAAGTCGCAGAGCCTCGCGACAACTCGCCTCCGCCTCTGCCGGTCGGCCGAGGTCATTCAGCGCAACTCCGAGGCTGATGTGAACCTCGGGGTGGTCTGGCCGAAGCCGCAGCGCCTCTCGCCAACTCGCCTCCGCCTCTGCCAGCCGGCCGAGGTCATACAGCGCAGCGCCGAGGCGCAGGTGAGCGTCGGGGAAATCTGGCCGAAACCGCAGAGCCTCGCGAAAGCTCGCCTCCGCCTCCGCTGGCCGGCCGAGGGCACGCAGCGCATTACCGAGGTTGATGTGAACCTCGGGGAGATCTGGCCGAGCCCGCAGCGCCTCTCGCCAGCTCGCCTCCGCTTCTGTCAGCCGGCCGAGGGCACGCAGCGCGTTACCGAGATTGGTGTGAGCTCCGGGATAATTTGGCCGAAGTCGCAGCGCCTCGCGGCAGCTCGCCTCCGCCTCCGCCGGCCGGCCGAGGTCATTCAGCAGAGCGCCGAGGTTGTTATGAGCCTCAGGGTAATTTGGCCGAAGCCGCAGCGCCTCTCGCCAGCTCGCCTCCGCCTCCGCCGGCCGGCCGAGTTCACACAGCGCAAAGCCGAGGTAGAAGTGAGCGTCAACATGGGCGGGATCGATGGTCAAAATCTGGCTGAATGCCGCCTGAGCCTGCAGCATCCGTCCGGCGCGATGGTCAACGAGACCACGGTGAAATAAATCAATAATAGAAAGGTGTAAGTCGAGGTCCTTCCGTCGCCTCGCCCACCTGGCCGAACGCATTTCCTGTCGACGCTGTTGGCGATTCATGCCGTCCGCCGACAGCGCGGCCCATGTAGGCACCCCGATGCGCTCAAAGGCGGCAAGAGGTGCCGATCTGTGCGGTTTGTAGACCTCATTCGCTGTGAAGTTGCGCTGGTCAGGGATCCGGGCTTGGGCTCCCCGAGGTTGGGTCAGGTGGTCCCGCTGCGACATCGCACACGGAAGAGCAGTAGCGAGCTACTTCGCGGCGCAAGGAACTCAGCACGTTGATAAAGAGGGACTGAGACAAACTTAATAGTTAACGATGTTAGGTTGCCTAGGTTCCACCGGGTGGTGGCGTTAATTAACTCTAACCTACGAGTGACCTTCTGCTCGGCGAAGATTTTCGCCATCACAGCCCACCCCGCCGCCTATCGCATTTGATGCCGCTGGCCCCAAGAACTATGGTACCTTGCGTGAGCGGGCATCAATTGTGTTTTGGCACGGCAGCAGTCGCGATCGCGACCAGGGAAGTGCTGAGCTTCGCACCCACCTGCACAAGATCATGGCCAAGCTGAAGCTGACATTGAACAAGGACAAGACACGGATGTGCAGGGTCCCGGACGGGAATTTGACTTACTGGGCTATAACGACGCTGATGGATGTATTTCCCGGTCACGGGCACGGCTGGGGGTCGCCGCGTTACATGTGAGGTCGCTCGGCCGCGCTATAAGACGCGAGAAGGACTATTATCGCGTCTTATCTCTTGACACAACAAGAACGCGATCCCGCCATCGGGCCAGTCCGTATTGCGGTTTCGGCCCCAGGGCGGCGATCCCCAGCTGCCGCAT
>JAFMSA010000428.1 GCA_017353855.1 Alphaproteobacteria bacterium | reverse complement strand
GCCGGTTCCGAAATGAACATACGAGCGGAGCCGACCGTTTTCCCGGCGCACGACGAGTGAGACCTTCGCGTGCGTCTTGAGCTGGCGGAAACCGTGGACGACCTGCACGCCGGCCCGCTCGAGGTCGCGCGCCCAACGGATGTTTGTCGCCTCGTCGAAGCGGGCCTTCAATTCGATCAACGCCGTTACCGACTTTCCGGCCTCGGCGGCTTTGGCGAGCTCGCGGACGATAGGGCTGTCCCCGCTCGTGCGGTCGACGGTCTGCTTGATTGCCACGACGGCAGGATCGCGCGCGGCCCGACGGACGAATTGAACAAGGACGTCAAAACTCTCATAGGGGTGATGGACGATGATGTCGTTCTGCCTGATTGCCGCAAAGCAATCCCCGCCGAAATCGCGGATACGCGCCGGGAAGCGCGGTTTGTAGGGCGGGAAGACGAGATCGGGACGCTTGTCGACGAGCAGCTCCCCGGTATCATTGAGACCAAGTATCCCGTCGGTGCCGAAGACGGCCGGCGCGGCGAGGTCGAGCTTTTCCATCAGGAAGCGGCGCAGATCGGGCGGCATTGTCGAATCGACCGCGAGATGGATGGCATGACCGCGGCGCCGGCGTCTCGATGCCGTCTCATAGAGGTGCGCGAGATCTGCGGCCTCTTCCTCGATCTCGACCTCGACCTCGCTGTCGCGCAACAGCCGAAACACGCCCCGGGAAACGACGGCGAAGCCCGGGAACAGTCGATCCAGGAACAGGGCGATCATTTGCTCGATCGGGAGAAAGCGGATCCGAACTCCCGGCAGACGAACGAACCGGTCTATCGAGGACGGGATGAGCGTGAGCGCTTGTAGTCGACCACCGTCGGCGATCCGCTCGAGCTCGAGCGCCAGGCCGAAGCCGCAATTGGCGACAAACGGGAAGGGATGAGCGGGATCGATCGCGAGCGGCGTCAATACCGGGAAAACCTCCGCCGTGAAGCGCTCTTCGAGCCATGCTCGATCGGCGGGCTCGAGATCGACGGGCTCGATGACGCTCAAGCCGGCCTCATCGAGCAGCCGGCGCAACGCCAGCCAGGTCACCTGTTGATCGGCCATCAGTCTGCCCGCGCGCTCGATCATCGCATCGAGCTGCTGTGCGGGGTTGAGGCCATCCTGGCTGAGGGTTTTTACGCCGGCGAGAAGCCGGCCTTTGAACCCGGCGACCCGGACCATATAAAACTCGTCGAGATTGCTTGCCGAGATCGACAGAAAGCGAAGCCGCTCGAGGAGGGGATGGCGCGGATTGTCTGCCTCGGCAAGGACCCGCTCGTTGAAGGCAAGCCAGGAGAGCTCGCGATTGATGAAGCGCGCTGCGGAATGGAGATCGAAAGGCCTTGGCTGGACTGCCGGCGCGCCGGTGTTCACAACCGCTCTCCCAGAGGAGCCGAAGCTCGGCCGCACCGGAAGAACTTACCCGTTAACGAAGGCTCTGTCATGCGGTCGGGGCCGGGGATGTGAGCCGGGCGCCGGTTCGCGAAGTGGTCGCCACTCGGCGGGAGGCCGGTCATGAAAACGCTGCACCTGCTTCGCCATGCGAAGTCGAGTTGGAAAGAGGATGTCGAGGATCACGAGCGGCCGTTGAGCCCTCGCGGCCGTGAAGCGGCCCGACGCGTGGGCAAACATCTCGTCAAGACGATCGGACCGCTCGATCTGGTTCTCTGTTCGACCGCGCTGCGGACCAGGCAGACCCTCGAACTTGTTGTCGGCAGGTACGCCGTGCCGCCGCGCATCCTGATCGAGGATGACCTCTATGCAGCAAGCCGCGAAGGGCTGATGGACCGGCTGAGCCGGGTTTCGGAGGAGCAGGCCAACGTGCTTGTGATCGCTCACAACCCCGGAATTCATGAGCTCGCATTGGCACTCGCGCAGACCGGATCGCCCGGGCTGCGCGCTCTCGCCTGCGGGAAGTTTCCGACCGCCGCGCGAGCGAGCTTCCAGGTTTGCGGGCCCTGGTCGCAGCTCGCACTCTCGCGTCACCGGCTGGTTGATTATGTCACGCCGGCATCGCTGGCCGGCGGGAAGGGATGATCGGGGCCTTGCCGGACGAGGGTGCGTGCCAGCGACAGCGTGACAGCAGATCTGTTGCGCAAGGCGATGGCGTCGAGCCTGGCCGCGATGTCTGCGGCGGCCGCAAATGACCGCTCTATGCGTTGGACCAGGTAGTTGATGATCTGGGGCGCTACGAAGAGCTGCCGATCGCAAAAGTGTTTGGCAAGAACGGCGCCGAGCAGCGTGTCGTCCGGCGGGTCGACCCCGACGGCAATGGCGGCTCGCAGACGCGAGGTGAGATCGGGCAGCGAAGGGCCCCAGGATGCCGGGGTTCGGCGCGTGGTGATCAGGATGTGGCCGCCGCACTCCAGGCAGAAATTGTGGAGATGGAGCAGCGCGTGTTCGGAGGCTCGATCGCCGTCGTCGACGGCGACCCGATGCCGCCCTTGCGCAATGAGGCGCGCGACAGCGTGCGAGTCAAGCCGCGTGCCGGTCACCAGGACGGCTGAGGCCCGCTCGCACCAGAGATGAGCGAGATGGGTTTTGCCGCAACCCGCCGGCCCGTACAGCACGCTCGCGCCGGAGGGCCAGTCGGGCCACCGGTCGATCCAGGCCATCACCTTCGCGTTGCAGTTGCACACGAGATAATCGGCGCGGCCGAAGGCTGAGTGTATGGGCAGGTCGAAGATCAGCTGGGTCATTTTTTTGGATCGACGAGGCTTACAGAGCCTGCTCCGAGCGGCCGAGAATGCGTGCCCACCGGACGAGATAGGCCAAGCCCGAAACGACCGTCGTCGCGGCGACGGCGATTCCTAAAACCACGTCCCCGGGGCCGGCAACGGCGCCGAGGCCGCGCCGTGCCAGCACATACCAGACCAGGGCCACCTGAACGCCGGTGTTGATCTTGCTGATGAACAGCGGATGAACCGGTTTCGGCACGACGGCAATCGCCTGAAACAACAAAAAGCCACCCACGATCATGATGTCGCGAAACACCACCAGCACAACGAGCCATGTCCACAATTGTCCGGCAATTCCGAGGGTCACATACACGCTGACCAGCAGGGCCTTGTCCGCGAGCGGATCAAGCAGCGCGCCGAGGGACGTGCGCCGGTCGAACCTTTTTGCGATGAAGCCGTCCACCGCATCGGAGACGCCGGCGATGACGAAAATCCAGAATGCCGCCCAATAGCTCCCCTCGAGAATGAGCGAAATCGCCAGCGGCACAAGCAGCAGCCGGCCCAGCGAGATCAGATTGGGGAGATTGAGCCAAAGCCGGCTCATCGTCGCGGCTCGAATACGGATTAGCGAGGCAGGCACGACACAAGCCGGCTCTTGCCGAAACGCCGCTGGAGAGGTCGCGATGTCCGCAGCACCGTTGATATCGAAAATCTATGCACCGGAGGAGGTCACCGCGGGCTCGTCGGGCCTGCAGGCTGTATCGTCCAGGCCGCATCGCCGCCGCCGAGATCGAGTCTGGCTTCGGAGAGGCTGGACTTCAGGTCGTCCTGGCTACCGACATATTTGATCTTGATCTTCGCCTCCTGGCGATTGAGCGACAACAGGTCGATCTTACGGATCGATGCAATCGAAGCCAGTCGATTGCGCAGTTGCAGCCAATCGGCGAGGCTGCTGATCGGAATCGTGATCGTCAGGCTCGCCTGCTGCTGTTGCTGGTCGACGCTCTTGGCGCTGCTCTCGATGTCCCCTGCAACTGAATCTGCCGCACGCTCGAGAAGGTCGGCCTCGCTTTCGCCGGGCTTGGCATCGAAAGACCTGGTTTGTGTGTCGACGAGGCGTCCGGCGCGGTACCGCTTAAGGCTGATGTCGAGCCCGGTGAGATTGCCTTCGGGACGCCGCGTAGTCGCCAGAGCCACGACCGCATCGGAGCCGCCGTTTTGTTGAGCGATCGAAGCCAGCGCGTCGGACTTCCCGGATTGCGCCTTCTCAGCATCTATCGCCGCCAGGTCTTTGGCGTCACCGAGGGGCAGGATCAGTTTTGCGCTTCCGGCCGCGAGTTGCTCCCAGGCGAGGCGCCACTCATTGGGATCGTCCCACAGCACGGAACTCGCGCCATCCTGGAATACCGGCAGTACGACAGTCGGTCCGCCGCCATGATCGGGCGCTGTCTTGCCAGGATTGTCGGGCTTGCCAGGATTGTCGGGCGAGGCCTTAGCGGCCCCTTCCGCCGCAGCGTTTACCATCGCCTGGACCAGGTGGCGAACTTTGGACGGGCGGAAGTGAAACGTTAAGTCGGCGACGTAGCGCACGGCCGACATTCTTTCGTTCGTCACCTCGAAGCTGTCGACCATGTCCGTGATTGCGTTGTCGTCCAGCGTTGGCGGCTTGGCGGTTTCGGGAGAGCTCGACATTCGTCCGATCACGGCCGCAAGCGCTCGCCGCTGCCCGTCGAGGCGCGCGGCTTCTCTCGCCGCCTCGGGGCTGTTCGCCCTCTGATCGACCTTTACCGTCGCGGAATAGGCCTCGTCCGAGCCCTGCGACATCGCCGGCGCGGCGGGCATCACCGCCACAAGCAACGGCAAAACAGCAACCGCGA
>JAFMSA010000427.1 GCA_017353855.1 Alphaproteobacteria bacterium | reverse complement strand
GACACACGCAAGAACGGCTGCGCGAACGAGGCAACCACCGGCCTCACGCCCGGGCTCTTCGTGATGCTGTTTCAGGACGTCGTGTTCGGCTGACTGGAACGCGGGGAGCATCTTGCAACCCATAAGCGCCAGAGAGGGTGACGACAAGCCTGACGATCGGCGCTTGAGCCAAAGGCGATACAGCTGGATGCTCCCGATCCAGCGCTCGACTGCGGCAGAAGCCTCGGTGCGAGGGGCAGGAGGCCGCGCGACGACGCCGAGAGCTCTGCGCACCGGGGCGGTCGCGCGCACGATCGCGCTGCACCAGGGGCTGCATCGCAACCAGCTCTAGCCCTGGAGGAGGCAACCGCGAACGCGCTAAGCCCGCCCGGATTGCGGCTCAGGCGCTTTCCTCGGAGATGTCCCGGCCGGTGTAATCGCGCATGAGCGCCGTCGCGACGATGCTGACGATGGCCATGAAAGCAATGTAACCGGCAATGGGGATGCTGGATTGGTAAGCGGCGAACAATGCCGTTGCGATAAGCGGCGCCGGACCGCCGGCGGTCAGTGACGCCAGCTGATAGCCGATCGAGCAGCCGCTATAGCGCAAGCGGGGCGTGAACCCCTCGGCGATCAGCGCTGCCTGCGGCCCGTACATGATGTCGTGCGGGATAAACGACACGATGATCGCGGTGACGATCAAAGCCGGTACCAGTGTGTTCAGCATTCCGAAATAGATGAACCCGTAAATGCCGGTCAGGAGCGAACCGATAATATAGACGCGCTTGCGGCCGAAGCGGTCGGAGGCCGCCCCGGCGAGCGGGATCGTGATGAACGAGATGACCCCCGCGATGATCAGCGAAGTCAGCACAAAATCACGTGACATGTGCATGACGTGGTTGTTGTACGCAAAGATGAAGGCCAGGTAGATGTACGCTGGCCCCTGCTCCGCGCTTCGCGCGAACATCGACAGGAAGACTTGCTTCGGCTGACGCTTCAGCACCTCGAGCGCCGGCACCCGTTCGATCCGCTCTTCGGCGACGATGCGGCGGAAGACGGGCGTCTCGAGGATTCCGAGCCGGATATAGAGCCCGATCCCGACCATGATGATGCTGAGCCAGAACGGGATGCGCCAGCCCCAGTCGAAAAACTGGTCGCCGGCGATCGCGCTGCCGATCAGCACCGCCATATTGGCGAGGAATAGCCCGGCAGGGCCGCCAAATTGCGGCCAGGAGCTGATGAACCCGCGATGCTTGTTGGTGCGGGCCCACTCCATCGCGAACAGCACCGATCCGCCCCATTCGCCGCCGACGCCGATGCCCTGGATCATGCGGACAATGGTCAGAATGACCGCGCCCCAGATGCCGACCGAACTATAGCCGGGGACGAAGCCGACCGCGAAAGTCGCCAGTCCGGTGATCAGCAAAGTCGCGATCAGCGCCGCCTTGCGGCCCATGCGATCGCCGAAATGACCGAAGATGAAGGCGCCAATCGGGCGCCCGACAAACCCCACAAAGTAAATGGAGAATGCCTCCAGCACGCCGATCAGCGGCTCGGAATGGGGGAAGAATAGCTTCCCGAAAACCAGCGGCGTCACAACGCTGTAGAGCAGAAAATCATACCACTCGATCGTCGTGCCGACCGTGCTGGCGATCACCGCCTTGCGCAGCTGCCGGCGGTGTTCGTCTTCCGGAATGGAGCCGGCTGCCGTATCGAGTGCCGCCATAGCATTACCTCCCATTAGGTCTGATGTCTGCGATAAAAATCCTTCGGAGCTATAATGTCCACAGTCAAGAATGTCGCCACAGTGAAGCGGCGCGCCCTCGAGAGCGAGGTCGCATTGGCCGAAGCCTGCACAGAACCGGGAATGGAGCGCTCGAGACGATGGTCGGCCAGGCTTTTGTCCGCGGATTGGTTGCCGCCCGTTCCGTGTCTTGCGTCTCAGGGCTGATCCTCTTTTCTAGAGAGCGGACCTTGGGTTGAACCCGGCCATTGCTGATGTCCGCGAAAGGTTGTGTGATTTTATTGTGTCGCAATTCCCGGTTATGTTCATGTCACGCTGTTTGACAATCCGGGTTGCGGGTCGGGCAATGCAGGATCGCCCGTAAACCCGAGACTGACAGACGAGCACGGAAGCATCTTTGCGGTCAGGAACTGGCCGATGCGAGTGTCAGACCCGCGAAACCAATCAAACTCGCTCTGTGAGGGGAGTTCATGATCGGCCAATACCGGGACGCGGGCCTGCAGTCGCTGGGACTGCAGAAACGATGTCGAAGAAGGCGCGAAATGCTTCGTCGGATGTAATGCCTCATTTCGCGGAAAAGCGGCCGAATAGCATCAGGCGATCGCCGTCTCGTCCGAAGTCCTCGCCCGGTGAGCATGGAGGGCGGCCCTTCGAGACGCGCAGGCTTGGGCACCGGCGGGTATCAGATAAAACTGGTGCCGCCATTGAGCTGGACGGTCTGCCCGGTCAGATAGGGATTACCGATGACCATGAGCACCGCCTGCGCCACTTCATCCGGATAGCCCATGCGGCCGAGCGGAATGCGCGATACGAACTCGTCGCGGCGGGCCCGCATCATGTCGGTCTCGATCAGTGATGGTGCGACGGCGTTGACGGTTATGCCCTCCCTGACCAGGCGCGCGGCATAGCCGCGGGTCAGCCCCTCGAGGCCGGCTTTTGAGGCGTTGTAGTGGAGGCCGATACCCCCGGCGCCGCGGGCCGCGCCCGACGAGATGTTGACGATGCGACCCCATTTGCGACCGCGCATGGCCGGCAGCACGGCTTGCGTGCACAGGAACGCCGATTTGAGATTTACCGCGATCGTCAGATCGAAATCTTCCTCGGTCAAATCGTCGACGCCCCGGGCGAGACCAATGCCGGCATTGTTGACCAGCACATCGACTGGCCCCAGTTCGTCCGCGATGCGCTCGACCATCGCGACGACTGGGCCTGGTCGTGACACATCGGCGCCCACGATGAGCGCCTGAGCCCCGGATTCGCGGATCCTTGCAGCAATGGTTTCAGCCTCCTTGGCGCGCTCCCGATAATTGATCGCCACCGCGGCCCCGGCCTCGGCAAGGGCCAGGGCGATCGCGGCGCCGATGCCGCGCGACGCACCGGTTACAAGAGCCACGCGGGAATGCAGGTCGGTGTAGATGGTCATAGTCCTAAAGCCGGGTTACGATCGTGAAGACATTGCGCAAAGGTGGCGGTCGGTCCGCTCGACGCGCAACTTTTTGTCTTAGCCGAAGCGCGCTCCAGCCGAAGGTAAACGCGCAGCTCTCGGCCCGGGGTCGAGGAACCTGGGATGGTCATAAACACCCCCAGGATCCAACAGATAAAGCGCGTCATCAAGCACTCAGCGCGGAGACCCCTGCCTTCGGCATGGGGAGCAAACGCTGCCCTTCTTGTTTCGTACCGCATAGGCATAGCCGTCAGCGTGATGCAGCACGCGGCGGTACTGCCAGCCTCCCTCGACAACGCCTCCGGTTGTCTGGACATTTCCGACGATCACGCCGGCTTTCTTACCACCCGGCGCGATCGCCCGGGCGATTCTCCGGTCTGGAACCCCCGCATTCGCCTGGCTCTCATCAGATAGCCGCGAGGAAGCCGTGAGCGGTCAGACGACGTGCGGTATGCCCTCCGGCAACGTCCTCTCAAGTCGCCTTTAGACTTAGGCTGGTAAGCGCGGGCTTCCGGATTGCCGAAAGTCCCCGGACTTATCCGTGGGTTGCCTAACCTCAGGCAGCGGCGCGGTTGAAGGTCAGCGCAACTCCATTCATGCAGTAGCGCAGGCCTGTTGGCTTGGGACCATCGTGAAAAAGATGACCAAGATGGCCGCCGCAGCGCCCGCAATGTACCGCAGTCCTTATCATGCCGAAGGTCGTGTCCTGCGTTGTACCGACGGCGTCCTCGGCCAGCGGAGACCAGAAACTTGGCCAACCCGTGCCACTGTCGAATTTCGTTTCGGAGGCAAATAGGGCGTGGCCGCAGCCGGCACAAGAGAATATACCGGGGCGATGCTCGTTGAGAAGTGGGCTGGAGAATGGTGGTTCGGTCGCGCTCTGCCGCAGCACCGCATATTGACCCGGCGTTAGCAGCTTGCGCCACTCGGCGTCTGTGTGAGCCACCCGGAAATCCTCGGCTAGCGCCGGGAATGCATCAAATCCAACAGGGCTGAACCACGACGTCAGCCCGGCTGCACCACTCGTCAGCAAAAAACGTCTCGTCAGCATCACGGGCCTCTCGGTCTGCGCGCGATCTCGAACATGGCTAAGAGTTACCGAGATAGAGCCATTCATCGGCATAGTCTATCGTCTCCGCAGCGCCGAAGATGATGCGCCCGTCAAGCCGAACCAGACAATCGACGGAACAAAGAGATTTAGGACGAGATCCATGTCTCGCGGCGTGAGCTGCCGCAGGATTGTGCTCCTCATCGCAGTCGCCGGTCACGCGAACGCGTTCACCGCCGCCTCGCGCCTCAGGACTTAGAACTCTGCGACTTCCGGGAGACCTGCGCTCGCTTTTATCGATCGGACAATGTCGGCGCCCGCCCTCAGTTGCGCCGCGAGCGCTTCGAGCAGGCCGGTCTGGTCCCGGATTATGGCTTTGTAGT
>JAFMSA010000052.1 GCA_017353855.1 Alphaproteobacteria bacterium | reverse complement strand
AAAAGGTTCGCGGGGTTCAAGGCGCGGGCGCTCGTCGCGCTGCTGATCTACCTCGGTCCCCTGCTGCGCGGACGGGAGCGTCTTAAGTGGCGGCTGAAGGAGATGCGCACACAGGACCATATCCGGCTGGTCGAGACCGAGCAGCGCGCCGCCGTTCATTGGAGGGCGCGTGCATTTCAGCTGGCTTATTGGAGCGACGCGGGTGTCGAGAAGGAAGTGCTGATCGGCGGGCTGATGGACTTTCTGTTACCGCAGAAATACTTCGTGGTCCCCGACACCGGCTGGAGCAACTGGGACCTCAAGATCGCGCGCGGTCTGTGGAGCCGCGCGCTGCTGCTGGTGTGCACTGAAAACCACGGCGGCACAAAGCGCCTGCTGCGCGTTCGCTGTGCTATGCGGTTTTCTCGCTTCGCGATGTTCGTGCTGCGCAGCTGCGCTGCGCTGACGGCGGTCGCCCTGATCCTTGGATGGCCGTTAGCGGCCGCCGCGATCGGCGCCGTCGGACTGATCAATTCGGGTGTCATGGGCTGCCAGCTCATCGGTTTCGCAAGGCTCATGCATCGCATCATAGAAGCCGTCGCGAAGCAGGCGCGGCTGCTCCCGTTGGACCCGGTGAGGCGATCCCCGTTGCCGATCCGCGCCCCAAAACCCGTCTAGTTCGTGCCGGCCGGGCACCGGTGTCGTCAAGCCGCAATGGCATGCTCAAGAAGCTACTACCTTACTTAAGGCCGTATCGCTGGTTGATCGCCTGGGCATTGCTGCAGGTCTTCGTGATCGCCGGCTTCGAGCTGCTGAAGCCATGGCCGCTGCAGATCGTCATCGACAACGTGCTCGGTGGCAAGGCACTGCCGATCGCTGCGTTATCTTCGGCCTCGCCGAGTGTGGTCCTGATCGCCGCCTGCCTCGCGATGGTGGTCGTTCATCTCGCCGCCGGCGGACTGACGTTGCTGCACAATTACACGACGATTCGCGTCGGGCAGAGCATGGTGAACGACCTGCGCGGCGCGCTTTATGCCCACCTGCAGCGGTTGTCGCTCGCTTTTCACGGCCGGCAGAGGGTGGGCGATCTTCTCTACCGCATCACCGCCGACAGCTTCGCAGTGCAGACGATGATCATGAACGGCGCTCTGCCGATCCTGTCGGCCGCGGTGCTCCTTGGCGGCATGCTTGTCGTTCTCTTCCCGCTCGATCCCGGCCTCACCCTCGTGGCGCTGAGCATCGTCCCGATCCTGTTTGCGCTGATCTCCGGGTTCAACCGCAAGATTATCGATGTTGCGAGCGAGGTACGCACGACCGAAAGCCGGGTCTATTCCCTCGTCCAGTGGGCTATGTCCTCGATCAAAGTGGTCCAGGCCTTCACGAAGGAGGAGGAGGAGCATCGCCGATTTATGGGAGCAAGCCGGGAGAGCCTGCGCGCAACCCTGCAGCTCTATAGCTGGCAGACCCTTTACTCGGGAGCCGTCAGTGTCGTCATCGCGGGCGGTACGGCGGGGGTTGTTTATGCCGGTGCCCGGGCGGTCATGTCGGGATCGCTGACCGTCGGCCAGCTGCTCGTGTTCGTCTCCTACCTCGCCCAGCTTTACGCGCCGATCAATCAGATCACCCAGAGCTGGGGTCTGATCGCCGGGGCCCGGGTGGGCGCGCGCCGCGTGTTCGAAGTTCTGGACACCGAGGCCGACCTCAAGGACGGAAGCCGCGGCTTCACGTCAACCGGGGCGCGCGGTGACGTGGTCTGGCGCAATGTCAGCTTTCGTTATCGACCCGATACACCGGTCTTGACCGGGATCGAGCTTCACGTCGCGGCTGGCGCCAAGATCGCGGTCATAGGTCCGACCGGCGCGGGAAAATCGACATTGCTGGGGTTGCTGCCGCGGTTTTTTGATCCGTCCGGCGGGGTCGTCGAACTCGACGGTGTCGATCTGCGGCAATACCGGCTGAAATCGCTGCGCAGCCAGATTGCGATGGTACTGCAGCCGCCGCTGATCTTCCCGCTTTCGGTGCGCGACAACATCGCCTACGGCCGCCCCGGCGCAACGGATGCGGACATCGAGCAAGCCGCTCGGCTGGCTCGTATCCACGATCTGATCGCCGGGCTCCCCGAAGGGTACGATACGGTGGTCGGCGAATCGGGAATGGCCCTTTCCGAAGGCGAAAAGCAGCGCGTCACGATCGCGCGCGCTCTGCTGCGCGACGCGCCGATTTTGATATTGGACGAGCCGACCTCGGCGCTGGACGTTGCGACCGAGGTGCAGGTCATGGCCGGTATCGAGCGGCTGATGGCGGGGCGCACGACGTTCGTCATCGCCCACCGGCTGTCGACCGTGCGACGGTGCGATCGCATCATCGTATTGCGCGACGGCGTCATTGCCGAGCAAGGCACGTTGGCCGACTTGCTGCGCCGCGGCGGAGTCTTTGCGGAATACTACCGCACCCAGTTCGGGCCCGGCCAGGGTGCCGCGGCAGAAGTTGAAGTCGGCGACTGAGCGGTGGCTTTTCGGTAATACGAACATCGCCGCCCTGGGCATGCATAATTTCACGGCGGCGGGGGCAAAATTTACGGTTGACGTTGCCGCCCGAGGATCGTCCGTTTAGCGTGCTGGGGAGGGCGTGAAAAGGGCATCGCGCGATTGAGCCGTAACCTGGTTCGGCATTGACCACCGGGCACTCACGGTTTGGCAAGGAGCGGGCAGGCACTCACGGTTTGGGGGAGATGGCCACCGAATCATCGGGCCCGGGGAGCGGATCCGGCCGTCGCCCAGATGGATAGGCACCGCCCGCACGGTTTGCCGCCGGGCAGTAAACCGCGCTGCGGCGGGCGCAAACCGCAAACGCCGGTCTGCAGGCAGAGGTCGCGTTCCTTCGCGATGAACGGGCCGCCGCGGTACGCGATCGTGAACAGGCGAAGCGCGGGCCGCAGAACTCGCGCCGCGGCAGTCACCGCGCCGATCCCGTCGGCGGAAAATCGGGGCAGCGTGGCCCGTTCCGGTTACCGCGTTCTTGGCGAATTTGTCCGCGTGCTCGCCTCTACGGGGCCCAATGTCGGACGCCTTTTCCCTCAGCTGGGGCTCAATCCTGCCAATCCTGCGCAAGGCGGTCCCCCCGGACAGATTCCCGGCAAGCGAGCGAGACCCCCTGCGGAAGCGCTGCAGGCCGTGCGCAGCTTGATCCGATCGCTGCGGTTGTTGACACCTCTCGATCACAGCGCCGCCGTCTGAGCTCATTTGCACCGGTTCATTATCTCGATCGGCTAAAAGCCCGCCGAACACGCCCGGATCGGCTTTCTCGGCCGCGGCTCGGGCCCGCACGTTCATCACGAGGTCCTCGTCACTGACGAGCGGCTTCTCGGCCTTGCTCGGCTGTGTCGTGCGGCGTAGAGCCCGGCGTTCAGCGCGCCAGATCGCTAGCCAGCGAGAATGCCGAATCACGGCCGACCTGGCTTCGATAGATCTGCAGGTTCTCGAGCACCCGCTGAACGTAGTTTCGCGTCTCGTTGATCGGGATCATCTCGATCCAGTCAACCATATCGATACTGCCGCCGCGCGGATCGCCATACTCGTGCAACCACTGTCGGACCCGACCGGGGCCGGCATTGTAGGCGGCGATCGCAAGCGCGTAAGAGCCGCCGAAATCCTCGATCAGGGTGTCAAGATAGGCGCGACCGAGGAGCACATTGTAGCTCCCGTCCGCCGTCAAACGATCGGCCGAGAACGGCAGCTGCATCTTGCTCGCGATAAAACTCGCCGTGGCCGGCATCAGCTGCATCAGTCCGCGCGCCCCCACGCGACTGACCGCATCAGGCTCGAACATGCTTTCCTGTCGCGTGATCGCGAAGAGCAGCGAGCGTTCCGCCATACCTTCGCTCGGCACCTCGATCACCGGATAGCCATGGATCACCAGCGGGGTTCCGGCTTCGATCGCGCGCTTGGCTACCGCTATTGCAAGGTCGGTGCGCCCGTTGTTCTCGGCCAGCGTGGCGAGCATGGCGAAGGTCTCGGGGCTTGTCGCATGATCCGCCATATGCAGGAGAAATGCCTTGCCGTGACCGCGGTCGCCAAGCTCGAAAAAGATGCGCGTAGCGCCAACGACCTCGCGGTTGTTGAACTCGGTCCGTTCTGCATCCTCGGGCGCGGGTTCCGGCATCGGATGCGGTGGCGCGTCGTGCCCCAGTTCATGCGCAGCGAGCTGGCCGTAGAAGGTCGCCATGTGATCGGCCCCGGCGGCGTACCATTTTTCGGCAAGTTCGGCCTTTCCCTCTGCTTCAGCCGCCCGGCCGCCCCAATAGCCGGCCCGCGCTTTTGCGTAGGGGGTCGCAACCCGCATCAGGATCCGGGAGAAATGGTCGAATGCGAGCGCCGGCTGCTTCATGTAACGAAGCGCGATATAGCCCAGGAGAAACTGGGCTTCGGCGTACGCGTTTCCCTCGATCGCGCCATGCTGCTCGACGATTCGATAAGCCAGTTCGGCCTTGCCGCTGGCAAGAAGCCGGCGGGCGATGGCCTGTCGCTCATTCCACCATGCTGCCGGTCGGACAGGGTCACCCGAGTGTGCGAGCAGGATCTGCACCGCCGGATCGATCATGTCCTTCTTACGCCGCAGCCGCAGCTGCTCGAAGACGAGCCCCGGATCCGAGCGCAGCTGCCGCGGAACCCGAGCCACCAGCCAATCGGCATTCGAAGACTGCGCGGCGAGCGCCAGACGCGCCTCGCAAAGGGCACGGTAATCCGGCGAAAGCAGCGGCAGCATGCGATGTGCGGCTTCCGCCTGTCCGTCCCACAGCAGACGATCGGCCCGCTTTGCGTGATCGGCCGGCCTCAGGTAGGAAGAGTAACGAGCGAGGAAGCCCTTCTCATCGAGCGGACTGAAATCGGCTTCGATCCAGGTGGCTCGCAGCGCTTCGGTGGCCCCGGCGAGGTCGCCGGAATTCAGCATGACCTGGGCTTGGCGGACCTTGCCGGCAGCGCTGGTCGGCGGATGGTCTTTGAACCATTCGGTCGCCACCGCATCCGATTCGCCGGCCAAGGCCTCCTCGGCGTGCTTGCGCAGCGCCTTCTGACTTGGCCAATCGCCGTTTTTCTCGATAAAATCCGCAATGTCCGGGAAGCGACCGGGGGCGCCGGGGCGCGAATAATCGATCCAGCGCAGCATCTTCAGCGGCAGCGGATCGGGAATCGCATCGGCTTTGCTGTAAGCGCGGATCCAGTCGCCGGCTTGCGCCGCCGAGAGCGCCGAGCGCAGCGTCTGCAGGTCGGGAGTGGAGAGGACCTCCGCCGATGCCGCTGTTAAGTTAACAATCAAAATGAGCGAGACAGCAGAGAATAATCCGCGAACCACTGGCGGCAAGGGCGACAGCTCCTGGGCCGAATCAAAGTTGAGGCAATTTTTCTTACGGTTTTTGGGGCGCCCGGGCAAGTGCGACGGTTTCGCCACACCGCACCGCCGGCGCCCCTGCGCTGTGCGCCCGGTCGCGGTGCCGTGTTGAAGCGTGTGACGGCGAGGGCTATCGTGGGTTCCGTAACGCCGGAGTCCCGGAGGAAACAATGTTCAAGGGATCGCTCGTCGCGCTGATTACACCCTTTCGCAATCACGACGTCGATGAGACCGCCTTTCAGGAGCATGTGGCTTGGCAGATCGGCCAGGGCACGCACGGTCTGGTGCCGTGCGGCACGACTGGTGAATCGCCGGCGCTCCACGATGACGAGCACAAGCGGCTGATCGCGCTGTGCGTCGAGGTCGCCAAGGGCAGGGCTCCCGTAATCGCTGGAACCGGCACGAATTCGACCGCGCACACGATCGAACTGACCCGCCGGGCGAAGGCCGCCGGCGCCGATGCGGCGCTGATCGTCTGCCCTTACTACAACAAGCCGACGCAGGAGGGGCTGTACCAGCACTTCAAGGCGGTCCACGATTCCGTCGATCTGCCGATCATCATCTACAACATTCCGGGTCGCTCGTCGGTCGACATGACAAACGCGACAATGTCGCGCCTCGCGAAGCTGCCGAACATCGTCGGGGTCAAGGATGCGACCAACGACCTCGGCCGGCCGCTGCGCATGCGGGTCGATATCGGCGCAGACTTCTGCCTGCTGTCAGGCGAGGATGCGACCGCTGTCGCTTACCTCGCCCAAGGCGGCGACGGTTGCATTTCCGTCACCGCTAACGTCGCCCCGCGGCTGTGCTCGGAAATGCACGAGGCATGGCAGAAGGGTGACACCGCGATGGTCCGGCAACTCAACCAGCGGCTGATCCCGCTGCACGACGCGTTGTTCGCCGAAACGAGCCCGGCGCCGGTTAAATACGCAGCCTCGCTGCTCGGCCGCTGCACAGCCGAAGTACGCCAGCCGCTTTGGGCGATTATGCCCGAGACGCAGGAGCGGGTGCAGCGCGCAATGCGGGGCGCCGGCCTTCTCAACTGATGCGGGCGGCGGACCGCTATGTGGCGCAAAACCGCCGTGCGCGCCATGACTACCTGATCGAGGACACCCTCGAGGCCGGCGTGGTATTGCGCGGCACCGAGGTGAAGGTGCTGCGGCAGGGGCAAGCCAGCATCGGCGAGGCGTATGCCGACGAGACCGACGGAGAGCTGTTTCTCGTCAACGCCAACATCCCCGAATATTCCGCCTCGGCGCATTTCAACCATCAGCCGCGGCGGCCGCGCAAGCTGCTGTTGCACCGCAAGCAAATGAACAAACTCCTGGGAGCGATCCGGCGCGAGGGAATGACCCTGGTTCCGTTATCGATCTATTTCAACGAGCATGGCCGCGCCAAGGTCGAGCTCGGCCTCGCGCGGGGCAAGCGCAAGGCGGACAAACGGCAGGCCGAGAAGGAACGTGACTGGCAGCGCTCCCGCGCCCGCATTCTGCGCGCCCACAACGCCTGAGGAGGTACCGCTCTGCGGTGCGGTCTGTCGCCTCACTCTCCCGCTGCGGGGCTTCCTCCCGCCTCCCGCCGGCGAGCGGCGGTTTGGGGCGGCCCTTCCCCCTGGGCGTCCAGCCACCGGCCGAGCGTCGTAAAGACCGATTCGAACATCGCCGCGCTCAGCTTGCCGGTATTGGTGTTGAGCCGGGAGCAATGATAGCTGTCGGCCAGCAGCAGCCCGCCCGGCAATGTGTGCATTTGACCATGCGCGAACCGGAACCCTCCGGGACGGAGGTCAAATGCGGCGAGCACCGTCTGATGGGCGATCGCGCCAAGCGCGACAATCGCGCGGAGCCGCGGCATTGCAGCGATTTCGGCGGCGAGAAACCGTCGGCAGGTCGCGATCTCGCGGGGCTCGGGTCTGTTCTGCGGCGGCACACAGCGCACGGCGTTGGTGATGCGCACCCCTTTGAGCTCCAGACCGTCATCCGGTCGGGCCTGATAAACGCCATGGGCCAAGCCGAACTTGCCTAGCGTCTGATACAGCAGCCCGCCTGCGTAATCTCCGGTGAACGGTCGGCCAGTGCGGTTGGCCCCCTTTAAACCCGGCGCGAGCCCGACGATCAATAGCTCAGCTCCCTGATCGCCGAAGGCAGGGACCGGCGCGTTGAACCATTCGGGATGCAGCGCCTGCTGCAGCTCGCGGTAAGCGGCCAGGCGTGGGCATAGTGGGCAATTCCGCGGCGGCAACGACGCCACGGCAGGGACGGTCACGCCTCGTCTACGGGTTCGGCGCGCGCCCGGTGGATCTCCTCGCGCACGGGATGGTTGCGCATGATGCTGGGCGCAAGATCTTGGAGTTCGATGAAGTTGTCAGCCTGGCGGCGCAGATCGTCAGACACCATCGGCGGCGACGAACGGATCGTCGACACCACCGACACGCGAACCCCTTTGCGCTGCACAGCCTCCACGAGCCTGCGGAAATCCCCGTCACCCGAGAACAGAATCGCATGATCGATGAATTGCGCCATCTCGAGCATGTCGATTGCCAGCTCGATGTCCATATTGCCCTTGACCCGGCGGCGCCCCATCGCGTCGGTGAACTCCTTGGTCGGCTTCGTCACCATCGCGTAACCGTTGTAATCGAGCCAATCGACGAGTGGTCTGATCGGTGAGTACTCCTGGTCTTCGACCAATGCCGTATAATAGAACGCCCGGACCAGCCGTCCCTTGGTGCTGAACAATTCGAGCAAGCGCCGATAATCTATGTCGAACGCGAGGCCGCGAGCGGCGGAATAAAGGTTAGCTCCATCGATGAAAATGGCCAGGCGCTCTTCCGGGTAGAAAATCATCTGATCAAATGCTCCATACATTCGATAATGTAACGTAAGTGTCTTACACGGGGCATCCCGGGTCAAGCGGGACCAGGCGCGGGGGCAGGTTGTGATTGTGGTCGGCATTGGAGGAAATCTTGAGAGCGTCCGCTACGGTTCGCCGCGCGATACGCTGTCTGCCGCGCTTGCCGCGCTGACGGCGGACGGGATCAAAATCCCCAGGCGCTCGGGATGGTACCGCAGCGAACCGGTCCCGCGTTCGGATCAGCCCTGGTTCGTCAACGCGGTGGCATTGCTCGCGACCGAACTCGACGCCGATAAGTTGCTGGACGTGTTCCAGGGCATGGAGTCTCGGTTTGGCCG
Source organism: Alphaproteobacteria bacterium (assembly GCA_017353855.1). Taxonomy (GTDB): domain Bacteria; phylum Pseudomonadota; class Alphaproteobacteria; order ATCC43930; family CGMCC-115725; genus AP-15. The sequence continues at coordinate 4,465 of JAFMSA010000052.1, read as the reverse complement.
CATTCGCGGCGAACCCAACGCCGCGCGCGTCCTTGACCTGGATCTGCTCGATTATGACGGCGAAGTGAGGAACACGAAGCGGCTGGTACTGCCCCACCCGCGGCTGCACGAGCGTCTGTTTGTTCTCGTTCCGCTTGCGGAAATTGCGCCCGCTTGGCGGCACCCCTTGTCCGGGCTGACCGCGTCACAGCTCCTGGCGCGACTGGCTACGCAGCAGCAGCGGATCGAGCGTCTGTCATGCTGATACCTGCCCGGGTCGCTCCATTGCCCGGGTCGCTCCATTGTCGCAGGTTGCGCAGCCCGATATAAACCGGCCCGGCCATTCACCGGAGATATGATGACCTTGTTCGATGATGCCCGCACTCACATGATCGACAGCCAGCTCCGGCCCAACAGGGTCGCCGACCAGCGCGTCCTGGCGGCTTTCGCGGGCATCAGGCGCGAGCTGTTCGTTCCCGAGAAGTTGCGTCAGGTCGCCTACATCGACGAGGATCTGCCGCTCGGCGACGGCCGCTACTTGATGGAGCCGATGGTCGCCGCGCGACTGTTGCAGGAGGCCGCGATCGAGCGCACCGAGACGGTGCTCGTCGTGGGCGCCGGGACCGGGTACGAAGCGGCCGTCGCCGCGCAGCTTGCGCGCAATGTCGTGGCCCTCGAAGAGGATGCCGAACTCGCCCGCCGCGCCCGCGCCGCGCTCGTCGAACACGCCATCGCCGCGGTCAGCGTCGTCGAGGGGCCGCTCGCGCAAGGTCATCGCCAGCGCGCGCCGTATGACGTGATCCTGTTCGGGGGGGCCGTCGCCGAGGTGCCCTCGACCGTTGCCGCGCAGCTGGCCGAAGATGGCCGGCTGCTGGCGGTCGTCAGGCCCGCAGCTGCCGCTGTCGGCCGCGCCACTTTGACGATACGGACTGGCGGACTGCTTGCGCGACGCGTTATATTCGACGCCGCGACCCCTTTTCTGCCGGTCTTCGTTCCGAAGCCGGAGTTCGTATTCTGCTGAGGCCCAATGTCGGGAACGGGGGAAATTTCCGGGAGCGGGGAGGCTGGATTGATCCAGCGTAATCAGGCTTGCCGGCGAGCGGCGTGGAGGGTTGGCGGGCGCCGGACGGCGACTGTCGCCGTGCTGGCGGGATTTTCCGTCGCTTTCGCCGGGACGTCGGCGCACGCGCAAACGCTGAGCGACGCCCTCGCCGACGCCTACAACACAAATCCGCAGCTGCTCGCGCAACGCGCCTTGTTACGGGCCACCGACGAGCAAGTTCCGCAGGCGCTGTCATCCTGGCGGCCGACGGTGAATTTCACCGGCCAAGCCGGTTACAGCACGAACTCGGTACAAACTCCCGCGCAGGTCTTCGCTACCGATCGTTCCCATATTCACCTTAGGCCGAATCTGCTGCAATTCCAGGCAAACCAGCCGATCTACCGCGGCGGCCGGACCGAGGCGCAGACCCGCCAGGCGATCAACACCGTCCAAGCGACGCGGGCGCAGACGCTGTCCGTCGAGACGACGGTGTTTCAGGCAGTCGCCCAGGCCTATCTCGATGTGGTCCGCGACCAGGCGCTCGTCGACGTGCAGCGCAACAACGTCGAAGTCCTGCGCAAGCAGCTGGAGGCAACCCAGGACCGCTTTCGGGTCGGTGAAGTGACGCGCACCGACGTCGCGCAGGCCGAATCCTCGCTCGCGCAAGCCCAGGGCCAGCTCGTCACGCAGCAAGGCCAGCTCGAGATAAGCCGGGCCGAATACGTGCATGCGGTCGGGCATCCGCCCGGCAGACTGATGTTGCCGCGCGAGCGACCGGCGCTTCCCGCGACGCGCGAGGAGGCCCTGAGCCTCGCCGCGCGTAATAACTTCAGTGTGATTTCGGCGAATTTTGCCGAGCTCGCCGCCCGCGACAACATCGATGTCGTTCGCGGGCAGCTGTTGCCGCAAATATCGGTCGTGGGCACGCTCTCCCGCGGCTACGATACGACGGCCGCTACCAAGGGCACATTGATCAATACGGCCGAGATAACCGCGCAGCTGACGATGCCGCTTTACGAAGGCGGCGCGATCTATTCCCAGACACGGCAGGCCCAGCAGACGGTCGGGCAGCGGCGCGGCCAGGTCGACGACGCGCGGCGGGTGGCGGTGCAGACCGCGGCGCAATTCTGGTCGACGTTGGAGGCGGCACGGGCCAGCATCTCTTCATTTGCGGCGGCGGTGCGCGCGGCACAGATCGCGCTCGAAGGCGTACAGGAGGAGGCGCTGGTCGGCACCCGCACCGTGCTCGACGTTCTGATCCAAAACCAGCAGCTGCTGACGACCCAGTCGCAGCTCGTCACCGCACAGCACGACGCCGCACTCGCAGAATTCAATTTGGCGGCTGCCGTCGGCCGGCTGATTGCACCCGAACTGAAACTCCCGGTGAAGCTCTATGACATGGAGCAACACTACAGGGACGTGAAGGACAAGTGGATCGGTTTTCGCGGCGGCCTTTCCAAGTGAAGCAGGCTCCCTAGACGGGTTATGCTGGCAAACGCGGCTCGTCTCACCTAGCTTAAGGCGCGTTGGTCGCTTTTTGGATTGCCTCGATGCCGGATAACACCAGAACGCCGCCCGAACCCTCCATGGAGGAGATAATCGCGTCGATCAGCCGGATCATCACCGAAGAGAAGCAGCCGGTCGTACCGATCGGTGTCGCCCCGGGAGATAAGACCGACATCCTGGAGTTGACGGAGGTGGTCGATGAAGACGGTTCGGTGCGCCAGGTGACCGCGGCTACCGGCGCTCTGAACGCGCCATCCGGCGAGGCCGCGGCCCCGCCCAGCCCCTCCGCGGGGAATCCGCCCGGGCACAATCGCGCGCGCACGCTTTCGCCCGATACCGGGAGTGAACCAAGGCTTGATCGCAGCCGAGAACGCATCGTGTCCTCGGCGACCTCGGGGGCTGCGGCAGCCGCGCTCAAGCAACTCGGTGCATTGCCGCGCGAGCGCCGACGGGAAGGGGAGCTTGCGCTGGGAAGCGCCGAGCATGTCCTTGAGGGGATGATGCGCGATCTGCTCCGCCCGTTGCTGCAGGCTTGGCTCGACGAGCATCTCCCCGACCTCGTGGAGCGGCTCGTGCGCGATGAAATTGCCCGGCTCGTCGGCGACGCGGGGCTCCGCTGAGCTCGGCCCGGGCAAAGCTCGACAGCCGCTGCGGCCCTCCGCAAAATCCCGGGAACTCGACGCGCAACTCCTCGGTCACGGACGGTTCAGCAATGCTGGACAACAGATATAAACCGGCTGCCATGGAGGCGCGGCGCTACGCGCTGTGGGAACGTTCAGGTGCGTTCGCGTCCGGACGCGACCGCAACAAGCTGCCCTACACGATCATGATGCCGCCCCCGAACGTCACCGGGAGCCTCCATATGGGCCACGCGCTGACGTTCACTCTGCAGGATGTTCTGGTGCGTTACCAACGCATGCGCGGCCGCGACGTGCTCTGGCAGCCGGGTACCGACCATGCCGGTATCGCCACGGAGATCGTTGTCGCCAACCAGCTTGCCGATGAGGGCAGAGCCAAACGCGAACTCGGCCGTGAGGAGTTTGTCGCGCGCGTCTGGGAATGGAAGGAGGTCTCGGGCGGCACGATTACCCGCCAGCTGCGTCGGCTTGGCGCCTCGCCGGACTGGAGCCGCGAGCGGTTTACGATGGATCCGGCTCTGGCAGCCGCGGTGCGCCGGGTTTTCGTCCAGCTGCATCGGGAAGGGCTGATCTATCGCGATCAGCGGCTGGTGAACTGGGATCCGGTTATGCACACGGTGATTTCGGATCTGGAAGTCGACAACCGCGAAACAAAAGGGTCGCTGTGGCATATCCGCTATCCGGTGGCGGAACTTCCCGGCCGATACATCGTCGTGGCGACGACCCGGCCGGAGACGATGCTGGGCGACACCGGCGTTGCCGTCCATCCCGACGATCCGCGCTTTGCGGATCTGGTCGGAAAATCGGTTCGCCTGCCGCTCACCGGCCGAGACATCCCGATCATTGCCGATGCGCACGCCGATCCGGAAACCGGGAGCGGCGCAGTGAAGATTACGCCGGCGCACGATTTTGCCGATTTCGAGGTCGGCCGGCGGCATCGTCTGCCGCTCATCAATATCTTTGACGACAACGCCCGGTTGACCGATGCCGCGCCGGCCGCTTATCGCGGTCTCGATCGGTTTGCCGCGCGCGAGAAAGTCGTCGCGGATCTTGCCGCTGCCGGGCTTCTCGAGCGAATCGAGGATCACACGTTGATGGTGCCGCATCACGACCGCTCGGGCGTCGTGATCGAGCCCTGGCTTACCGATCAATGGTATTGTGACGTTCGGGTGCTGGCCCGACAGGCGCTGGAGGCGGTAGAAGAGGGGCGCACGCAATTTGTCCCGCGCCAGTGGGAGAACACCTTCTTCGACTGGCTGCGCAACATCCAGCCTTGGTGCATCTCGCGGCAGCTGTGGTG